>NZ_JBHVYO010000035.1:0-91646 GCF_042880655.1 Streptomyces sp. NPDC058295 | reverse complement strand
TCTGGGGAACTGGCGGACGTACGGCCGGGAGCGGTGTGCGTGGATCGCAGCCCACACTGGGCGTTCCCGGCCCGCGCGCCACCCCCCACACCCCCGGCCCACCCCGTCCGCCACCCCCAGGCGCCGGCCCGGCCGGAATTGGCGGGGATAGCGTCTGTCCGCGTGGTGAGTTCCCGGACTAGACTCCCGTCATCGAGCGGGCGTGTGCCTGTGAGGTCTCAAGGCCCCTCCCGGGGACCGGAGTGCGGTTGTCGGCAACCATCCAGCCTTCAGGACACGGGAGGGGCCCACCCGCCCCCACACTCCCGTCACCGACCGCACACATTCGGCCTACGCCCCGTCAGGCTATGGCCAAATCCGTTAAGACTTCGCGTCAACAGCGCACTTTTCGTTCCGACACGCCCGCCCGAGATGCCACAGTGGCATCCCGCACTAGTGGACTGGCAGCCAGCCTGTGCGGAACCGAGGGCCCGGTACTGCGAATACCAGGCTGAACGAGAACCTTCCCTATCTGCCGGAGGAGCGGAGACGCCCCGATGTCCGCAGAACCCGTACGAACCGAGCCCGAGCCGGCCGCCGTCCCGGCTACGGTCCTCGCCTTCAAACGCCCCCGCCATTCGAGCAGGGAGCCACGCGTGCCGATACAACCCGGGCCAGACGCCGGTGCCAGCCTCACGCCGGAGCAGCGGCTGGCCGCCACGGTGGAAGCCGCGTTCGCCCGGCAGGGGCGCACCCTCACCGACGAGGGAACCGCCCTGGACTTCACCATCACCCTCGGCATCGTTATCACCCTGCTCAACGGCGCCCGGGAACAAAACCATTTGGGGGAGGAGGAGTTCAACCGGCTGAACGGAATGGTGCAGGGAATGCTCACCGCGCCCCGCCTCCTGGCCTGAATGTCCCGGTACTACAGGTAACCGACAACCTTCACAAAGGTTGTCGGATGGTAACAGTGCACACGGCGCGTTGATCGTTTGCGACAGTCTGTTCAACCCCCGCCCCATCCGTGGCACGATGGGGCGTCCGGACACACCCGGAGGAACTACTTCCGGCCACCCCGGCGCGCGCCCCGCACACGCTACGGACGTCCCGCGCCCCCGGGCAGGCCACTCAGGGACGGGGACACATGGGCCAAGACACCGCCGGCGCCGCCGCAAGGGCATTCCGCCTCCTCAACAGCCCCGAACTCCGCCAGCCCACCCGCCACGCCCCCGCCGAACGACGCCCCACCACCACAACCCCCGCCGCACCCCTCGACCTCGGCCTCCTCGACTACCTCAACCAGCACGTCGACGAAGTCATCACCCACACCCGCGCGGCCACCAACGAGCCCGGCCCGCTACCCCGCCAGCGCGCCGACATCTACGACTGGTGCGAGAAGGCCATCCCCACCACCGAGGAAGACCAACAGCTCCTCCTGCGGACCATGCTCGAACGCCACCGCCTCGAACACGCCGTCCGCCTAGGCGACTTCGACGCCGTCTGCAAAGAACCCTGCCCCGGATGCGGTTGCTGGGGCCTGATGTGGGAACCCGCAGCGCAGCGTGCCGTGTGCAGCAACAGGCGCTGCCGGACCCCAGCCGGCCTCTCCTCACGCTGGACACTCGCCCGGCTCGCCGCCCAGAAAACCCACCGCACAGAAATCTGGCGACGCACCGCAACCTGACCGCCACCCCGACGGTCTACACAGCACCACAACCGCACACGCCCGTCCCCGCACCGGATGCCCCGAGCATCCCCCGTATCGGCTGCTGGAGCTGCGAACTGTAGCCGCCGTCATGGGAGGCCACTCATGGCCGCAACGCACCTCAGCCCGTTCCCTGCCGAAATCGAAGACCCGGTCACCTACAAAGAAGCCGTAGCCCTCTTCGCGCGCACAGGCCACAAGGCCGCCGAGTCCACCGTGCGCCGGTACGTGGAAGAGGACGAACTGAAGACGGCGCGCGTAGGAAAGGTCATGTACGTGTCCTGGACCGATCTCCTCGAAGCGCACTTCAAGCGCACCGCGGCGAAGCTGAGAGCGTCTTCCGACTGGCCCTGAGCCGGCGCTGACGGCCACCCCCCTGACGAAGCCCTGACCATCCGGTCGGGGCTTTCTTCATGCCCTCACGCCGAACCCATTGCTACGCCATGGAATATGGGTTACGTTGGGGTTGTTGGAAACGCCACCCCACCACAGGGCAGGCGCAGTACACCCACACCACCCCGGAGCCCTCCATGGCGCTGATGACACACGCCCACACCCAGGCCGAAGCCAACTACTACGACATGGCAACGGCCGACCAGGAGCGCTTCGACGAAATGATGGAACTCGCCGACGTCCGCGCCGAAAACAGCGTCTTCCTCGCCCTCATGGTCGCCGCAGCCCAGATCGCCGGACTCCGCATCAACTACACCCAGGAGATCCGCCGCTGCGCCTGCTCCTGCTGGTGCCCCGTCATCTTCGACCCGAAGAACCCGGACGCGCACTGCATCGAAGCCGACAGCTACAACCTCGGCCGCCACCAGTGCCCCCGCTGCGCCGACGACCACCGCGAAACCGCCTAACCCCACCCCAGACCACCCGGCCCCGCATGAAGCCCACACTGCGCGGCCGGGTGAACAACCCCCAGGAGAACCCATGCGGTCCGTACCCCACACCCTTCGCCTCGCAGCCCACCTCATCACCTACCGCGGACTCCACACCGGCGACCAGTTCGCCACCACCCCCGGCGGCCCCCTCGACATCTGCGCCGCCGTCTACGCCGCCGCCGAACAGCCCTGGGACCTCCCCGAAAAGATCGCCCTCCCCCCGGAGTTCTACACCGACGAAGTCGCCTCCCTCGCCATCATCGGAGCCTCCGCCGGCGCCATGGCCGCCATCCGCGCCATCTCCGAGGCCCTCGACACCCCCGTCTGCCACACCGAGATCGCCCCTGGCCATCACGTCCCCGACTACATCGAGCACGTCTCCAACTGGGCCGCCACCGCCTCCCCCGTCCACCCCAAGCGCCCGCCCACCGTCGGCGAGGTCATCGGCCGCATCCTCCGCGCCTCCAACGCCCCCACCGCCCACGCCGCCTGACACCCCGGAGCCCCGACATGAGCCTCATGACCACGGCCCCCGCCGTCAGCCCCTTCGCCAACGACCCCTTCTACTCCATGGGCATCGCCGACGCCTACGACGAACACCAGGCAGGCGAAACCGTCGACACCCTCAAGCAGCGCGCCGCCGACATGCTCGAAGCCGACACCCGCGGCCAGATCCCCGCCGAGCTCTACCGCGTCGGCTACGCCACCGCCATCGCCGGCCTCCTCAACTTCCACATCGCCACCGTCAACGCCCAGGCCGACGTCGCCCACACCAACCGCGAAGAGCAGGCCGCCTGATGCCCGCCATCGTCTTCGTCTCCGGGGCCGGCCGGAAGTACCACTTCGACCAGCAGTGCAAGGCCTTCCAGACCGCCCAAGAGCTCAGCGACCTGGACTGCGGATGCGACACCTACTGCACCCACCGCCTGCCCCGCATGCACCCCCTGATCCGCATGAGCAGCACCAAAGCCGCCATCGACGGCAAGCTGCCCTGCCTCACCTGCGTCCCCCCGCACCTGCGGGAGCTGGACGCCAGCGACTCCTTCGGGCACGAACCGACCACCGGCATCAGCCTGTTCGGACTGGCGGAGACCGTCTGCCAACGCTGCACCGAGTGGGGCGTCTGGTACGGGTCAGCCGACGACCTGCGGCCCGTGCACATCCTCTGGCCGTGCACCAGCGCCGTCGTCCTCGGCCTCGTCCCGCCCCGCTGCCCCCACTGCAAGGGCGACGGCGGAGACCCCAACGAACTAGGCGACTGGATCCCCGAAGTCGGACGGCACAACCCGTACACCGTCCCCCCGTGCCCGAAGTGCCATGGCACCGGCCACGCAACACCCTGACCAGCCGCTCACCCCCACCAGCACCGGAGCCCCGCCGCACCACAACCCAGCCCCGCAGGACGGAGAACGACCATGCCCCGCACCCGCGCACGCGCCAGCAAGGCCCCCGCCACCGAGCCGGCCGCCAAGAAGACCACCACCAAGACTGCCCCCGCCCCGGCGGCCGTCGACCTCCGCCACCTGCTCAAACCACGCCGCCGCCTCTTCACCGGCCCCATGGGCCCCAACGAACAAGCCGCCATCCGCGCCGCCCTCGACACCGCCCGCGCCGCCCTCCCCATCCCCGTCCGCACCTGGAACGGCTCCACCGCCCACCTCACCGACGGAACCCTCCTCACCCACAACCCCGGCCCCGACCGCCTCTTCACCGCCCACATCGCCTGCCGACACGGCGCCATACACGGCTACCCCATCACCACCCACACCGACCTCCGAGAAGCCCGAGCCCTCACCCACGCCTGCGAACGCCCCCACACCACCCCCACCGACCACGACGGCACCACCTACGACTGGGACAAAGCCATCACCCGCGGCGTCCACACCGAGCCCGACCCCAAGCCGGCGCCCACCCCCAAGCCCGACGTCGTCGTCCAACTCCGCGAAGGCGTACGCCGCGCCCACGCCCTCCACGACAAAACCGAACCCCTCTCCCTCAAGGACATCGCCGACACAGTCGCCGCCCGCCAGGCCGACTCCGAAACGCCAAAGGAGCACCCCGAGCCGTGACCGACATCGACCCGGTCGAGGAACTTGCCGACACCCTCTACGACGCCCTCTACGCCATCACCCCCTACGCCGAAGCCCACTTCGCTGACACAGGAGAGGGCCTCAAGAACGCCGTCCGCGCCATCCTCGCCGAAGCAGCCGCACAGAAGTGGATCCAGAAGCAGCTGGACGAGACCGGCCTCAAGTCCATGGACTTCCGCAACGGCATGGCCATGGACATCGAACCCGCCCGCGAGATGGTCGCCCACTGGGTCGGAGCCGCCCGCGGCATGCTCGGAAACGCCCCCAACTACAGCGAGACCCCCGTAACGATGGACGTCAAGGTCGCCGAGTCACCGGAGACGTTCGCCTTCACCCTCCAGCGCGTCGGCAAGATCACCCCACACCAGGCACGGCTGAAGGCCGAAGAGAACCTGGCCGCCGTCATGCACGTCATCGAGCACTGGGTCGACCAGGTGAAGAACGGCGAGGACGTACACGTCGACCAGCTGACCCGATCTCTCCAGCGGGTGGGACACCCCGTTCGCGGCTACGAGAACGCCGAGGCCGCCGATGCCTGAGACCACCCCCGGCTACGCCACAGCCCTAGCCGCCGCCGAACACCACGCCACCACCCAGACCCTCCGCGACACCGCCTACACCACACACCTCGCCACCCAGCTCTACCAGCGCTACCCAGACCTCCTCACCGCCGAGACCGACCTCGCCATCCTCCGCGCCCGCCTCTCCATCGTCACCACCTTCATCCAAAACCCCATCTACGACGCCACCACCCGCAACGCCCTCGCCAAAGCCCTCAACCTCCCCACCCCCGCCCAGGAGAACCCCACCCCATGACCACCACCCCCGACGTCGTAGGCCTCGACACCAGCCTCACCGCCACCGGCATCGCCCACAGCAACGGCTGGTGCAAGGTCATCGGCTACCAGAAAGCACGCACCAAAGACCCCGGCATCACCCAACTCCCACACCCCGCCCGACGCGAAGCCCTCCACGAACTCCGCCAAGCCGTCACCGACACCATCGGCCGGCCCGACCTCGCCGTCCTCGAACTTCCCGCACCCTCCCGCAGCGGAGGAGGAGCCCACGAACGAGGCTGGCTCTGGTGGGAGGTCTACGACTACCTCGCCGCCCTGAACATCCCGATCGGCCTCCTGACACCCAACCACCGCTGCCTCTACGCCACCGGCAAGGGCAACGCCACCAAGAACCTGATCGTCGACGCCGTCGCCCGACGCTTCCCCACCTGGCCCACCGCAGGAGACGACAACGCAGCAGACGCCGTCATCCTCATGGCCGCCGGCCGTGACTGGCTCGGACACCCCATCACCGACCTCCCCAAGACGCACCGGGCCGCCCTCGACAAGGCGACCTGGCCGACCCTTCCCGGAGCCACCCGATGACCACCATGACGCCCCCGACGAGCCGCGCTACGAATCAGGCCGCGCAGGCCCGGGACTGGCGCTCGTACGCCACCTGCCGCGAGACCGACCCGGAACTCTTCTTCGCTATCGGCCCGCGCTCCGCGAGGGAGACCGCTCAGGCCAAGCGCGTGTGCGGCGGATGCCCGGTCCGGACCGCATGCCTGGAGTGGGCGCTGGACACCGGCCAGAGCCACGGTGTGTGGGGTGGCCTGGACGAAGCCGAGCGTCGCCAGGTAGCCCGGAACCCGTTTTCCCACCGTGCCGTGGCCCTGGCCAACCAGGAGTTCATCGAGGAGCAGGTGGCCGCGAAGGTGTCGTTGCGGCAGATAGCTGCGGAGCTGGGGATCGGGCATGCGGCAGTCCGGCACGCGGTCGCCGAGTTCCGCGCCAACCGTGCCAGCAGTGGGGATGTAGAGGAGGTGCAGGCAGCATGAGCGAGCTCAATGCGGCGCAGCGAGGGGACCTGGCGGAGTCGATGCTTCCCGTAGCCGCACACCTGGCCGTCCTCGTCCACGGCGACGGAGGTCCGGAAGACGTCAGCGCCGTCATCCACGGCCTCACCGACACCGAGAAGGACGCCCTCATCGTGGTCCTGGCCGGCCTGGTCGACCCGGAGCAGCCGATGGGGAAGGCCCTGGGCTGGCTGGACTTCAACGAGCACGGCAGTCTCACGGTGCCGCCGTCGTGGAGTGAAGAGGGAACGATCCGTGATCTGGTCCCGGACCAGGAGGAGCTCGAGCTGGGAGACGACTACGTCGACCCGGCCGCGGTCGCCAAGTTCGTGAAGGGCTTCCGCGTGGAGGTCACGGACGCCGACTTCCTGGCCGCGGTGAAGCAGTGCGTAGCAGTGGGCATGACCCTGGCCGACGTTAACCGGCTGCGTGGGTGGAGGGAGAAGACCGCAGAGAACTGGGTGAACCGGATGAGGAAGCGGTATCAGCGGGACGGTCGTGAATTCCCTTCACTGGCCCCGCCTGGGTCTCGGCTGCTGACGGAAGAAGAGGTCGTGGCGATCCGAGAGCGTTGCGTAGAAGGCGCCACCGACCTTGAGGTTGCCATGTCGTTCGGTGTGTCTCAGAAGACGGTCGGCGAGGTGGCGCGTGGGAAGCGGTACCCGCACTTCGGGGGGCCGATCCGGAAGGTTCGGAGCGCGAAGGGCACGCAGGCATCGAGGGACTTCATGTGCGGGCACGGGTCGACGTCGCAGTTGGCGACGAAGAAGCACCAGATGGGAGAAGCGGCATGAGCGGCGAGACCGTCATAACGATCATCGGCAATGTGGTGGACGAGCAGGTTTCCCTGCGCTTCACGCCGTCGGGCGCTGCGGTTGCCAAGTTCACGGTGGCGTCGACGCCGCGGACGTACAACAAGGAGAAGCAGGCCTGGGAGGACGGTCCGACGCTGTTCCTGCCGGTGTCGGTGTGGCGCCAGCAGGCTGAGCACTGCGGGGAGACCTTGGCCCGCGGTATGCGGGTGATGGTGCAGGGCCGGCTGTCGCAGCGGTCGTACGAGAAGGACGGCGTGAAGCGGACCGTGTTCGAGTTGGAGGGGGACGAGGTGGCGGTGTCCCTCCGGTCGGCGACTGCGCAGGTGCAGAAATCGGGCGGGTCGGGGCAGGGTCAGCGGGACTACCAGCAGGCGCGTACGCGGTCGTCGCGGGAGGGGAGGGAGGATCCGTGGGCGACGTCGGGTGCGGCTGCTGAGGCGGCGCAGGCGGGCGCGTGGGGGGACGCTCCGCCGTTCTGACTGGCGGGTGTTGGGCGTGAGGGGTCTGGCTTTTGGGTTGGGCCCCTTTCGTGTGTCCGGGGGCGTCACAACCATTGCGGTGCAATGGAATATGGGTTAGAGTCGTCTTATTCCACCACCCCACCCAAACCCACGGGGGACCCCATGCCCGAGCTGCGCCTCATCGACCCCGACGGCTACACCGTCCCCCAAGGCGTACGCACCACCACCCCCGACACCAACACCCAGGACCGCGAAGCACTCAAGCAGCTCGCCGCGGAGCACGCCGCCCAGTGGGCCGGCTTCGGCTACGACGCCCGCGACTACCGCATCGTCTGACCTCACGCCATGGGCCTCCCGCCCCCCCCAGGAGGCCCCTCCCCGGGCCGCGCCACCCCCGCACCCCATCCCGCTCCTGCGGGGGTGCGCGGTCCCCCCACCCCGCTACGGGCCGCCCGCCACGATCGCAGCCGGGCGGGCGGCCCACCCACATCCCTCCCGGAGACAACCGCCATGGCCCTGGACGAGCACTCGACTGCACACGGAATCTTCCGCCCGTCGCCCGACGACATGGAGGGCTGCTACGGCGGCGTCCTCGTCTCATCCCTCGGCGAAGGCGAAGAAGCCGTCGCCCTGACCGGTAACAAGCGGGACGCCCTCGAGGCGATCGACCAGTACTACCGGGAGGTGTGCGGTATGCCGAACCTCCTCGACAGGGTGGGCGCTGACCTTCGGGACGCCTACTACCACCTGGACTGCGGGTACGCCGTGTTCACCCGTAGCCCCGTCTCCGGGTGGGAGATCAGCCCGGCCGACCCGACGACAGCGGGAGCGGTGCCAGTGACCTGGTTCCGCGGTGCCCCGGCCGGGCCGGCGCCTGTGCCGTACGCGCGACGCGACGACCCCACCCTCTGCTGACACCACCGCAGCCAGATAGCCACCCATCGTTCCCGCCACCGGAAGGACGCCATGACCGAGACCACAACCCTCCTCCCCCTGGACGGTTGCCGGTGGTGCGGCATCACCAAGCAGGAGCACATGCAGCGCTGGTCCCGTACTGCGGGCTGGCACGTGTGGACGCCGCTGACGCAGGAGCAGATCCTCGCTCGGATGCTGGCCCGCCGTAACGCCCGTCTTACCGCCGTACCGGCCGTGTACCACGCCGCCACCGGGTGGGCCGCCGACTCCACGGGCGAGGAAGGCATCCCGTTCTGCGCGGACTGCAAGACCGAGTTCTGCCCGCGCTGGTCCCGCGTCCAGGCCCGCCTCGACCAGCAGCGGTGGGGCCTGCCCCGACGTGTCCGCAAGCACGGCAAGGGGACTGCCACCAGCGGCTGGGGCGCTCAAGACCTGCCGTTCTGACCGCACCTCACCTGACGAAGGAGCAGCCCCGCCCATGACCGTCATCTCTGGCGCCGCACCTGGCCCGCCCGCCGTCCGCCCCATTGACCCGCAGCAGGCCGCATCCACCTTGTGGGCCAGCCTGAAGGAGTACCAGCCCGCGATCGCCGGCGCCCTGGCCCTCCATCTTCGCGGTCTCCCCGTGGACTGGGCGCAGCGTGAGTTCGGGATCGCCCGTCCCGACGCCGTCCTCACCCTGCGGCCCCCGCTGCGGCCGGGCTGCAACCAGATGCCGGAGGCCGCCCCCTACAACCCCGGGCGTGGCGACGACTTCGACGACTGCCCCGCCTGCGCCAAGGCGGGCCTGATCTGCCGATGGCACGACGGGCAGGCCAACGCGCACGAGTACTGGCACAACCACGTCATGGACGCCCTCAAGCACAACCCGGACGCGCGTGTCGACGACGTCCTCCTGCATCAGGAGGCGGAAGCCGAAGGCACCCCGTGCGCTTGTGCCCGCTGCACCCCGACCAAGACCGTCCGTGGCCCGTGGTGGTCCCGGATCCGCACCATCCTCACCCACCCCAAGGAGAACCCCACCCGATGACCAGCAACGTTCCGCAGGCCGTCTCCGGCCGCCGCATCACCTACACCCACCCCATCACCGCACAGGTCCTGCCCGGCACCATCGCGCTCATTGAGGAAGGCAACCTCCTCCGCTGCCGCCTCGACACCCACCGCCTCACCCTGACCGTCACCGACACCTCCGACAAGGTCACCTACCTGGAGGAGACCGGCACCCTGCCCGTTCCGGTGCCCGCGGGCCGGTTCCAGCCGATCCCGGAGGAGATGAACGCGGTACGCGGGAACGTGCCCCTCGCCGTCGTGGGCGCCAACGACCTGATCCTCCTCACCACCGACCCCGACGCTGCGGTCGCGGCCGCCACCGCCTACCTGCCCGACATGGGCTTCAACCCCGACACCGTCGACTGGTCGACGCTCGAGGCCCGTTGGGCGGTCTTCGAGTGGCCGGAGGACCCCGCCAGCCTCGCCTGGACTCACGCGTGGGCTGTGGAGGGCGACGACCAGGCCGTTCCTCTGTTCTACCTGCCCGAGCCGCCCGCACCCCCCGTCGCATGACCTCCCGGAGGTATCACCGCATGACCGCCACACCCGAAACCACGCGCACCATCCACGTCGACGTAACCCTGAACATGCCCCTCGACGACGGAGGGGTCCTGCCCATCCGGACAGGTATCGGTGCCATCCGCACCCAGACTGAAGGCCTGGTCGTCTTTCCGCGCCTGATCGGCCCGTTCGAGATCGACGATCAGCATTGGAGCGTCACCCACGTCGGCACCGGCCGTCGGATCCCCGTCGAGTTCGAGGACGAGGAGCACGCCACCGCATTTGCGAACGACGCCGGCTCACTGGCTGCGTGGTGGGAGGAGCGGCCCCATTTGCCGGCGAAGACCCTTCTGCAGGTGATCGAGTTGGCGCAGGAGCACGGCGGAACGCCAGACCAGCATGTCCTGGGTGCCATGGCCCGGAAAAAGGCCGCGGAGGAGGGAGAGTGACCGTTCTCGCGACGAGGCCCGCCACCCAGCTCCCGGTGCACGTGGAGGAGCAGCGGGACTTGGCCGGCGGGCTCGCGACCGCCGTGTTCGACAGTCCCGCCCGCACCTACCGGTACCTCCTCACCCGCATCTGGGATCCGGCGGTGGCGCCGCTGGTGGTGCTGATGCTGAACCCGTCCACGGCGAACGCCCTCGAGGACGATCCGACGATCCGACGGCTTTCCGGCCCGAGGGGGTTCGCCCGTCGTGAGGGGGCTGGGGGTGTCGTGGTTGTGAACCTGTTCTCGCTGTGCTCTCCGCACCCGTCGGACCTGGTGGCCCATCCGGATCCGGTCGGGCCGCTGGGGGACGTGTTCATCCGCCGCGGTATTGCCATGAGCCGGGGCCCGCGCCGTGCTGGTGTGAAGGGCAGTAGCCGGGTGGTGGCGGCGTGGGGCGCGTTCCCGATGGCCGTGGACCGCGGCCGGGACGTGACGGCGGCCCTGCGCCGGCGTGGGGTGGTGATGGCGTGTCTAGGGACGACGTCCGAGGGGCATCCGCGTCATCCGCTGTACCTGCCGGGTGCGGCGGCCCTCGAGCCGTACGGGCTCGCGGCGTGAGCGCCCCGGTGCAGACGGGCCCGAAGTCCTCGCGCGTCGGGCCCGTCCCAGCCCTCGACCTTCCAACCCTCGAGCAGCTCCTGATCCTGGTGGCGCGCGCTGAACGCAAGGGCGGACTTGAGCACGCCGAAGGAAGGCGGCTCCGACAGGGACTGTGCTACCTCGCTGAGCACAACCACGGCGGTGTCGTGCAGGACCCGGCAGTCGTCGCGCTTCGCAGGAAGTACGAGACAGCCCGGAAGAAGGCCTGGATATGGAAGCGGCGGGCGGAAGCGGCTAGCGGCAACAGCCATCCGGATGAGGCGGCCAGGGAGGCCGTGCAACGCGTGGTGGCGTTGGCTACGCGCTGGACGCACATCCCGGCGAAGCGACAGGCAGGGGCGTCTGTCCTGGCTGCTGTGTCCAACCAGGACGTCGCCTGAGCCCCGCAAATGCGCCGAAAACCGGGACATCTTAGACATCGTCACCGGCGGACAAGACCGATCACCGCCCGGGAGGGCTCTCATGCACCACCGCATACGCCCGCTCCTCGGGCGGTTTGCCTCCATCCTCTACGGATCCGGGATTGGGGCCGCAGTCGGCATCGGATCCGGCGTCCTCTGGGTTCGTGTGCTGGCTCCCGGCAAGCCGCTGTGGGTCGTCGGAGCAGCCGCGACAACGTGCGGCCTGCTGCTGCTCGCCATGGCCGCGCAGACCCGGCGCGTCCGCACCCGGCGCCAGGCCCGAACCCATCGCCGCGCCCACGCCAGGAGGGCCGTGTGATGGGCGCCGCCCGTACCGACTGCCCTGCCTGCCTGAAACCCGTGCTCATGTCCGAGTACGGGCGCCTGGACGAGCACGGCAGCCCGCGCTGTGAACGGTCCGGGAAACGCGTCGGCCGCATCTGGCCTACCAAGCACTTCGGGCGCCGCGTCCAACTCGTGCGCGGCCCCGACACCTGGAACCCCAACACCATCGAAGGAGCAGCATGACCAGCCAAACCGCCCTCGAGGTCGCCTCCAGCGGCCATACCAAGCTGACGACTCAGGAGTTGAACGACCTCCTGCATGCGCACTTCATACGACCCGAGGACCGCCTTAACCATGCTGGTGCCGGTGCGGTGTACCTGACCGAGGTGACCGCGCCCGGTACCTCTGGACGCCGCGCGGACGCCGTCCACATCGGGCTGTGGCAGTCCCGCGGTGCCGGAAGGATCGATGTGTGCGAGCTGAAGACGTCCCGCTCGGACTTCCGCCGAGAGCTCGAGCAGCCGGCGAAGGCGGAGGCCTGGTGGCCGTACTCCACCACCTTCTCCATCGTCTCCCCGGGCGTCGACGTCACCCCGCCCGATGAGCTCCCGACTGGCTGGGGGCTGATGGTGCCGAACCCTCGAGGCGGCCGCCGATTCAAGACGGTGGTGAAGCCAGCGGAGCGGGAGCCGAAGCTGACGATCGGTCTGCTGATGACGCTGCTGAAGAACACGGAGACGTCCAGGGTTAATGACCTGAGGTTGCAGGAGACCCGGCTGCGTCAGGAGGCCTACGAGCGGGTGGAGGCTGCCCGCCGAGAGCGTGGCGTGGTCTCGCCCCGCGACGTTAAGCGTCTCGCGTTGCTGGAACGCCTGGAGAAGGCGATGGACGTGGAGTTGGGCGAGTACGCGTGGCGGGACCAGCTGGAGCCAGAGGCTGCTGCGCAGGGTTTGGCGGCGTTCATGCGGGGCCACGCTGCCCAGGTTGCAGTCCGGGAGGAGGCCGAGCGCCAGGCGGAGAGCCTGGAGCGTGTGGCTGCGCGTGCGGCTGAGGAAGCAAAGAATCTGCGGAAGGCCCTCGCAGTCAAGCTGGTCGTGTCTGGAGAAGATGGGGAGGACGGCCGGTGAGCATCTGGGCCACCATCTTCGGCCTCGAGGACAACCCGCCGTACGAGTACCAGCGCTCCCACGTCCTCCCATCCGAGGACAGCCCGCGGAGCGAGGGATGCCCCCTACAGCTCGCGAAAGTCCCGTCGCACATCACCCGGGACGGCAGGGACGACCAGCCGGAGGACGGCGCGCCGTGGCCGTGGCTGCGGCTGTCGCTGCATTCGGAGGACACGGTGCTGAACCGCGGGCAGGTCGAGGAGATGCACCAGGTGCTGGGGGTGTGGCTGGAGCAGACGGGGGAGCGGCCGGGTAAGCCGTGCTGCGGTAAGGATGTCGGCCATCACCTGGGCTGCGCGGTGGGAAGGGATGAGGTCCAGTGACGGTTCCCCGGAATTCGGCGTCGCGTGAGGCTGCGGCGATTCGTGCGCGGGCGCGGAGGGGTGTGTGGCGGCGTGTCCTGGCCTGGCTGGGCTGGAACCCGGCTGCACGCCGTGCGGACGCCGTGGCGGCCCGCTGGGACCTTGGTGCGGCCGCCGAAGCGGAGACCGCCGGCATGCTGCGCGCGTTGCACCGGCAGGGCTGGCATGTGTTCCACGACCGGGCGTTACCCGGCTCGAGGGCGAACCTCGACCACGTTCTCGTCTCCCCGTGCGGGACTGCGGTGGTGGTCCTGGATACGAAACGCTGGCGTGCCGGCTCGATGTATCCGACGTGTCTGGTGCGGGGTCGGGTGCACTGCGGGACGGAGGACCGGCATGGGCAGGTGGAGGCGGTGGCCCGGTATGCGGTCCGGGTGGGGCGGGTGCTGGGGATGCCGGCCGGGTCGGTGTGGCCGCTTCTGGTGGTGCACGGCTCTGCGGTGGACGGCGGCGAGCTGGCGCCGAACGTGGTGGTGGAGGGGTGGTCGGGTCCGGTGTACGTGTTGTCCGCGGACCGTCTCGTGTCCCGGCTGGCGGCAGCGCCGAAGGGGGTGCGGGACCCGGGACGGGCTGCTGCGGTCGCGGGGAGGGCCGATCAGGTGCTGCGCCCCTACCATTGAGCACAGTCAGGGCGTACGGTGATCGCACGCCTGGGGGGCACTCGCCCGTCACCTGTTTGCGCAGGTGGCGGGCGTTTTTTCATGCCCGTAGGATCGAACGCGTGAACGATATGTCGACAAGTGAGCGTCTCGCGAAGCAGCGCACCCTGGAGGAGTGGCTGGTCTGGCAGCTGGCCCAGACCCGGCAGACGATCCGCACGCTGGAGGCGCAGGAGGAGCGGGAGAAGCGTCAGGCGGAACGGGCGTGGGCGGAAGCCCGGTGGAAGCTGGAGCCGGCCCGGAACCGGAGGTCGGTGCTGCATCGGGGCGGGTGCGGGATCTGGAAGGGCGAGACGGGGTTCCTGGAGCGGGGCGAGGTGCTGCTGGCGCTCGCGGACGACAGTCTGGTGGTGGAGATGTGCGGGGTGTGCAACCCGGAGCCAGGCCTGAGGAATTCTTAGGCGGGCCCTAACTATGCCTTGCGAAATTGGTTAGGGGGGTGCTAAGTTTCTCATGTCGGGAGGGAACAACCCACCCGAAGAAGGGGGAAACCGCCATGCTGCGAGTCATCCGCTCCACCGTCCAAGGCGTCGACATCGACACCGAGCAGGAAGAAGCCTTCGAGGAGGCCATCGACGCCGCCCTCAAGGCCCGCGCCGAAGTACGCGAGACCTACAGCTGCGACGAGATCGGACAGAAGGCCTACCAGATCGCACTGCTGCCCTACACCGACCCCAACGGAGCCAACCGGTGGGCCATCCTCGACAGCGGACCGGCCGAACTCGACTGGCAGGACACCGACGACCTGGACGAGGCCATCGCCGCCTACGAGGAGTGGGTGCGCGCAGCCACGGCCGGCGCCATGCCCAGCTACACCGAGGACGGCGAAGAGAAGCCCCTGTGGGACGAGTCCGACGTCGACGGCGTCTCCGCTGAGCAGGAGTACGACGGGGACAGCCGCAACGAGGCCGCCCGGATGATCGACGCCGAATGGGCACACAAAGCGTTCCTGGCCTCCGAGACGGCTTACAAGCAGGACACCCAGCGCCGCCAGATCGCGTTCGCCAAGGTCATCGACTCCTGGGGGCGCGGCGGGCAGTCCGTCCTCGCCAAGCGGGTCGACTTGAAGGACCCGACCGTGAAACTGATCGCGGACAAGGGCCGGCAGCTCCTCGCCCAGCGCGCCGCTGCCGCCCTGCCGCAGGTCACCGTTCAGGACCTCCACCAGCTGCTGGACAGCCCGGCCGTAAGCCCCGTGCTGTACCTGAACAACGAGGACGGGCTGCGTGTCGACGTATGGGCGGAAGCCCTGGTCTCGATCCACCACGTCATCATCAGCCGGGAGACCCTCCTGGATATGGTCGGCGACGACAGGGACGACGACACCCTGCGCGAGCAGCTGGAGGAGATCCAGGAGACCGTCGCTGAGGTCGCAGGCAGCATTGAGGGGAACCGGTGACGCTCCGCCCCTCCCACCTGCCGAGGGTGCGACGGCAGACCTTGCGATTCCTGAATGACCCGCAGTCGTCGATCCGTAAGAACACCAGCGCTGAGCTGGCGCCAGGCTTCGACGCCCTCGCCGCCAACCTGGAAGCCGCCGACCTCTACTGGGTCCAGGAGGACATGGCCGCCCTGTCCATGCACGCCGGCGAGAAGCTGGCCGCGGCAAGCTGGGCCACGACTGACCGGCCCTCACCGTCCGGACTGCTCTACTGGCAGGGCGGCATCGGGCACATGGACGGGTACGGCGTCCAGATCCCGGTCGAGGCCTGCGCGTGGGGACCGCACCAGGGCGAGATGATGCTGTGGCTCCTGATGTCGCGCGACCGACTGGCGGCCGTCACCGAAGCCAACAAGCAGTTCACTCTTCTCACCGACGAGATTCCGCCCCTGGTGCCGGTGTTCGGATCGACGATCCCGATCACGGCTGATCCGCTGTCGATGCTGGAACTGGAATCCGAACTCCCAGTCCCGATCGTCTCGGCCCTCGCCTCCGCCTGGCTGCTGATGCAGCAGCCCCTGCTCATCGACCGCACACGAGAGCGGGCCGACAAGCCGACGGCACGGGCCTACACCCGCGACGGACTGCCAGCCCCGGACGTGACGGTCGTCGACCTGCGCCGCCAGTACACGCCGCAGGACCGCGACCCGGATGCCGGCTCGGACGGCCGGCGTTACCGGCACCGGTGGATCGTGTCCGGGCACTGGCGGGAGTACAGGTCCGACCGGTACAGCGCGGAGACCCGGGCGTCGAAGCAGTGGATCCCGTCCCATGTGAAAGGGCCGGACGGGGCGCCGCTGCTTTCGACGGAGAAGGTCAACGTGTGGAGGCGGTGAAGGCGGCCCGGACGCCGCGAAGCCTCCCGTGGGGAGCCGGGAGGTGCGGCGGGCCCTACCGCACGGCGACGCGCGGCAGGGCCCGAGAGGGGAACCTCACCCGGGGGTTTGGCGACGATCCCGCGCACTCACCATGCACCACAAACCAGCCAACGGGATAGATCGCGGCCGAAACCAAACACATTCCGGTGAGGCGGGCAGGTGGTTCAGGTCGCGCGGAGGTAGAAGTTCGCGGCGAGTTGCTTCAGTCCGGCGAGGTCGAACACGGTGACGAAGCTGCCCGAGTAGGTGGCCGTCCGGTTGCCGCCGTTCGGCGAGCAGAGCACCGGGGTCCAGCCGGAGGAGTTCTTCGGGCACTCGAACGCCTCCACCCTGCCGTCCTTGTCCAGATCAATGTTCGGATGGTCCAGACCCAGGATGTGTCCGAACTCGTGCGTGACCGCGTTGCGCCGGTAGGCCTCGTTCAGGGATGTGGTGGCCGCGAACCAGTTGGTGGACGTCCAGTAGTCGGAGTCCATGAGGATGTGGCCGCCCCACGCGGAGCCGTCGGCGGTGTTGTGGCAGGGGAGGGCCTGGCTGAGGCCGGCTGTTCCGGTGGGCCGGTACTGGTAGTGGACGACGATTCGGCCCTTCGCCGGGCAACTCACGGCGGGGGTGGTGTCGATGGTGGTGGTGACGGTGATGGGGACGCCGACGCTGGAGGTGACCTGGCTGGCGGGCTTCGTGAAGTAGGGGGCGAGCTTGGTGCGGGCGGTGCTGTCGGCGAAGACGATTGTGTAGGGGCCGGGGGCGAGGCTGTAGATGCTGTAGTCGGCCGTCTCGGCTTTCCACCCGGTCCCGGCGTAAACGGGCGTGGTGGTGGCGGCGTGGGCGGGCGTGGTGGAGGCGGCGAGAAGGGCGAGGACAGCGACCAGGGCCGCGGTGACGGCGGTGAGGACGCGGCGCACGCTGGGACGTGAAGGCGAGGAGGGCATGCCCTTCAGCATGGACACGAAAACCGGCCGTGTTGCCCCGGTACGGGCAGGCTTGGACGGGCGTGTGGCCCGGCCTCACAGGAGGACCGGGCCACACTGGACCCCACCGGCAACGTGGATTGCGGCGGGAGTTCAGGCCGGCGCCGCCACGGGGGACGAGACGACGCCAGCTCCATCCGGGAGTCTGCCACGGGGCACTGACAGGAGGCAGGCGTTCAGGCAGGGATCCACCCGCCGGCGCCATCGCCGGTCAAGTGTGCCCGGCAGTCCAGGCAGATACCGGAGGTGTCGGGGAGTTGTCCCCACTCGGTGGTCTCGGTGACGTCCTGGTGTTGGCAGTGGTTCTCGAGGACGTGCCACACCAGCTGTCCGTCGGGGGTGATCGCAGTGGCCTTGTGTACGCCGGTGAGGAAGGCCCCGAAGTGGGTGGGGATGGGGTGGCCGGTGCCGACGATCTGGAAGCTGCGCCGCATCGGTTCCATGCTGGCGGGCCGTGGCTGATACCAGACGTCGACGACACCGGGCTGGCGTACGGCGGCGTGGAGGATGTCGCCGGTGAGGTCGATGCCGTGGGGCCGGTCATCGATCGGGAGCTCGTAGCGGTGGATGACGGCCTTCTCGGTCACCTGCTGTCCTCCTCGCCCGTCGTCTCCGGGGCGGCCTGGGTGAGGTCCGTCTTCTTGCTGTGGTGGAGGGGTGTTGTGGCGATGTCTCCGGCGGCTTCCTGCTCGGACAGCAGGTAGTAGGTCTTGCCGCCGTCGTGGGAGAACGCCTCGGGGTTGCGTACGGACTGCCACAAGGGACTGGTGGTGAGGCCTTCAGCGTGCCGGTCGAGCCACTCGCTGGGGTCGTCGGCGAGTTCGGAGAGCGGCTGGTAGCGCAGGAGGCGGTCCAGGTATGCGGCTGCGTGGAAGGCGCTGGATCCGCTGTGGCCCATGTCGGCGAAGGCGCGGATGACGCGGCAGAGTCCGGTGATGACGTCTGGGTCTTCTCCGAGAATGCGGAGTTCGCGGCGGGCGTGGGCGACGAGGTTGGATTCGTCGCGGGTCTTGTGTGCTGGGGGCATGGCTCTACGGTGCCGGGATTCGCGCGCGGTGTTGCCCCGTGCTGGGGTGTGGGTGGCCCGGCAGTGCACTGGGGGCACGTCCTGCCGGGCCAACCGTGGGTGTCAGCCCCACCAGGTATCGAGGGGGGCGACCGTCGGCAGGTCGGCCTTCACGTCGGCGGTGGTGTCGACGGTGACCGTGGTTGTGGCTTCGGCGGCGTGCGCAGTCGCGGTGGCGAGTGCGGTGCCGGTGAGGGTGGCGGTGGTGAGTGCTGCGGTGGCCAGGATGCGGCGCAGGGTGGGCTTCACGGGCGGTTCCTTTCTGGGCGTCAGCAGGGTGGTAGGGATGCTGATGGGGCGTCTTGCCCGGTGTGTCGTACTCTGATCCGCTGCGATCCCCTTGTCCGGGTGCGTTCTGGCAGTAGACGCGCGAGGGTGGTGGGGAGGATGTTGAGTACGAGCGCCGGGGGACGCCCCACGGCTAATTTGCCTTAGGCTGGTTCGACTCTCAACTGTTGTCGTGTGCGTGTGTGTGCATTGCGTGTTGGTGCAGTCGTGCGGTTTGTTTTGGGCGGGGGATCATAAGCGTTGGCCATAGATTTCGGTAAGGGTGACGCAGGGTGTTTGTCTCCGGCTGCCGTGGACGCGTTCGCGCTGATTGCGGCCGGTGAGGACCCGTCGGATCGGATGCCTGACGCGGTCGCCGAACTGTTGGAACTCGGTTTGGTGGTGCGGGATGTGCGGGAGGGTCACCGGCTGGTTCCGTTGAATCCGCGGGATGTGCTCCGACGCCGCATGATGATCGAATTCGGGGTGTTGGACGACTGCCTGTCCCGTATGCGGGCGCTGCCCGGGACGGCGTTGGCGCTCGAGGACGCCTTCGAGCGTTCCCAGCTGCATGCCGGGGGCCGATCCGAGTTCATTCCCGACCCCGTCATCGTGAACGCCCGCCTTCAGGATGTGGTGGGTGCCGCCCAGTTCGAGATCCTCGCCGCGCAGCCGGCCGGGCCCCGGTCGAAGGAACACCTCGAGGGCGCCCGCGGCCGCGACACCGACGCTTTAGAACGCGATGTCGCCCTGCGCACCCTGTACCGGGCCACCGTCCGCGACAACCCGGTCACGGCGGAGCATGCCCGGATGATGGCGAACCGGCCCGACGGCCGGTCTGCGGAGTTCCGGACGCTGGCGGAGCCGTTCGAGCGGGCCATCGTCGTCGACCGGCAGACGGCGTTCATCTCCAACACCGTTGTTCCCGGCGCACACGCCAACAGCGCCTGGCAGATCACGGACGGCGCGTTCGTCGCGTACATCGTCGCGGAGTTCGAAGCCCGGTGGAAGCGGGCGGATCCGTGGTTCGGGGAGCTCCGTCCGCGGTCCGGGTGGCCGGCTGTCGACACGGTGTCCGGGGTGCAGGGCGTGAGGACGACGAAAGAGGAGCGGGAGATCCTGCGGGAACTGTCGTCGGGCAGGGACCAGAAGGGCGCGGCACGGGAGTTGGGGATCTCCCTGCGCACGTTCAACGCGAAGGTCGCGAAGCTGCGGGAGTTGTTCGATGCGGAGTCGGTGCCGGAGCTGACGTTCAAGTGGGCGCTGTCGCCGGACCGGCACGTCGACGACAGCGAGGGCAGCACGGCAGACACGGGCGAGGCCGGGTTATCGGCCGCTTGAGGGCTGGTCTGCCTGCGGGCGGTTCAGGGTGTGCGGGCTGGCCCCCTGAGCGTCGTCGTTCCAAATCGTTCGGCCCACCGGCCCACGCGCGCTGATATGCCATTCGCCGTACTCGCCGTGGCCTTTCCGGTGCCAAGCCCGTAGCGCGCAGGTGAGGACGCCGTTGGTGTGCTCATTCTCCAAGGTCGCGGTGCAGGGCGGAATGTCCGCATGGGCGGTAGAGATGTGGTCGTCCATGTCGCTGGCCGGCTGGGGTTGGTCGCAGTGGGGGCAGAGCTCGGGAATGGCGTTGCTGGTCACGTCGTACATCCTTCTCTCTGTCACGACGGCCGTTCCCCGGTGGCGTTGGACGGCTGCCACCCCTTCAGCTCAGCGAGCTCACGCTGGGCGGCCTCAAGCCGGTTGAGAGCGTCAGCCAGGTCGGCGCGCAGGTCGGATCCGCCGGTGTGCATGCGCCTGTATCCGCGGGCCACGTACTGAAGGTCGGCGATGCGGGCGCGCAGGCCTTCCGGGTCCCGCTCCTGCCTGAGCTCCTCCACCGTGGCCTCGAGCTGCTGCACATACTCAGCGGTGGACTTCTTCGCGTTCTCCCGGCCGCGGTCGTAGCCGCGCCACCACGCAGCCCGCTTCTCCTCCCTCGGGGCCTGCTCGATGTGCTTGAGGAGGGACTCGGCGGCCGACCGGTGCGCGGCCGCCTCCTCGAGGTCTTCCTCTTCGAGCTCGGCCAGGCCGACGCCGTAGTGGCAGGAGTGGCACAGCTCCTCCGCCAACGCCTCGATGCGCTGCTCTCGGGTCGGCTCGTCCTTCACGCATCCTCCAGGTCCAGGCCGTTGATGGCGCGCAGGCGCCCGTACGCCCGCGGTGCAGCGTCGTCCACGGCCGGCCAGTCGTCGGCGGCCAGGCCGTAGCGTGGGGGCCTCCAGTGGGGCCGGTAGTGGCTGTAGACCTTCGCCCAGTCCGCTGCGAAGTAGCACGGCAGCAGCCCGCCGACGTTGGGGATGGGCTCGGGGGCCTGCTCGTTCTGGTCGCGGACCTGTTCGGCCACGCGGTCGGCGTGGTCCTTGTGCCGCTTGCAGAACCAGTGCGCGGTGACCCATCCGGTGCGCGGGTCCTTCTCCAGCACGCGGTGGTGGGATCCGGCGCCGCATACGCCGTCTTCGGTCCGCCAGTCCCTGGGCGGTGTGTAGCCGGCCGGTACGTGGACGATCGGGGGCGGCAGCCGGCGGGCGATGGCCTCGTCCCGGAGGATCGGTACATCCGGCGGGGTGGTCTGGGTGCGCGGCTTGTACGGGCGGGGCCGGTAGGGGCGCAGGCGGGGCCCCTCGCACGAGGGCGCTCCTGAGGGGTGCCAGTCTGCGGCTTCCCGGGGCGGCTTGTAGCGGGGCGCGTCGTCGGCCATGAGGCGGTCGTAGCGGGCCCGCCCGCCGTGCTCCACGCCCAGCTTTCGGCGGGCCACCTTCAGCACGCTGACGCCCTCCTCCCGCTTCGCTAGATCGGCGGCGTATCCGATGGCCAGGAGCAGCTCACGCGTCTCGTGCCCGACGCGCGGGTCCTCGTAGACCGCGGCTACGAACTCGGGGAACGTCTTCTTCGGCCGCTGCTCCCCAGCGGGGGCGGGAACAGATCGCAGCATGTCAGTGCCCCGTTTCGCGTCGGCGAGCCGCACGGACCGCCCTGCCGACAGAGCGGCCGACTTCCGTGGCGTCCGCCTGCTTACCGGTCACGCTTACGGTGGTCTTCCTGCTGCGCCCCGAGTACCAGGGAAGGGCCAGGCCGTCGTTCTCCGCCCGCGGAACCAGGTGGATGTGGAGGTGAAACACGGACTGCGTGGCCTCCGCGCCCTTGCTGGTGATCAGGTTCATTGGGCCGCGCATCCGGTGGGCCAGCATCGACGCCTTCGACATCGTGCGGGCCGCGACGTACTCGGCGGCCGCGAAGTCCTCCACGTGGGTCTTCGGGATGACCAGGGTGTGCCCTTCCACGACCGGGTTGTGGGGGACGATGGCGATGACGTCGTCCCACTCGCGGACGATCGTGGCGGGGGCTTCGCCGGCGACGATGTCGCAGAACGGGCAGCCGGGCTTGGCTACGCGTTCGGGGAAGAAGATCAGGCCCTTGTTGTAGCTGGGGTGGGCCGGGTTGGCGAGGCATACGGCCGGGTCAGCGTCCTTGCAGTACCAGCAGGCGTGAGCGGCATCGGTCACGTGGTGGGCTCCGTGTTCTTGAGGGCGGGGCAGGTGGGGTGCTGGCGGGGGCCGTCGCGGTAGGTATCGGCTGTGTCGATCCACCCGGGGTAGGGGTGCAGGCGCTGCTGCTCGCCCTGGGCGCCGCAGGTCCTGCACTGCCAGCGCTCGGTGCGGTCACCTTCGATCAGGTCGAAGCGGTCGTAGAAGGCGGTCAGCTCGGCTTCCCGGCGGGACCAGATCGTGGAGCGCTTCCTGTACTCGCGGTAGGTAGCACCGCTGCCGGATTCGGGCCGGTCAACGGACTCGTTCCAGCCGGGTACGTAGTCGGGGTGGGTGCGCCAGATGCGGGCGAGGCCGGTCATGGTGAGGCAGGGAACACCGCCGTCGGACGGTTTGCAGGTGATGCAGCGTCCGGCGGAGCGGCCGCGGAAGTCGACCCAGATGTTGTGCTGGGAGGCGATGAGGTAGAGGGAGTCGATGCGGTTGAGTTCGGCGTTTTGGGCGGGGCCGGGCAGCAGCGTCTCGTCTGCTGTCTTGTCGGCTTCGGCGAGGCGGGCGTAGACGAAGTCCTCGCAGCGGAACTCCCACCGCCAGTTCGGGTCGTCGGGGCCGGTCATGAGAACGACCACCAGCCGTCGTAACCGGTCGGAATGGTCGGGTAGTCGGTGAGCATCGGCCGGAGCACGGCGAGGTGCTGCTCCTGGACTTCGGGGATCTCGGATCCCCAGTAGCCGGTGCCGTCCCAGCGGCCGTCCGGGTCGGGGCCGTAGCGGCTGTCGAGGTCGTTGCCGAGCATCGCTTCGGGGGTGGACAGGTCGGGCTTTCCGCTCTGCCACTGCGCCCACAGGCCGAGGCGTCCAATGCAGGCCCGGGTGACCCCGGCTTTGCGCCTGTACCAGACGGCTTGGCAGGTGCCCTTGAGCCAGTAGCGGCCGTCTCGTTCGGTGGCTTCGAGGGTGACGGTGGTGAGGTTGATGGCGAGCGGCTTGCGGCTGATGAGGAAGCGGGTTTCGCGGATCATCGGTCAGAGACTCCAGAGGGTCGTTTGGTGGAAGAACAGGTCGAAGGCTTCTTGTCCGGGGAGTTCGTCGAGGGCGGGCCGTACGGGGGCTGGGCGGGCGCTGGAGCGCCTTGCGGGGGTGCGGTGGCGGCGTGGGGCGGGTGGGGTGCGTTTGCGGGCGCAGACGGGCCCGTAGCCGGTCGCCGACGGGTTCTTCGAACGTCGCTTGCAGCCCTTGCAAACCAGGTAGGTCATGAGGCCTTGGCTGCCAGCTCGAGAAGAACCGCCGCGTGACAGTGGTCGGGTTGGCCGGGCTTGGGGAGCGGGCAGGTGCAGGCGAGGTCCTTGCCGCGCAGCGTGTGGAGGTCGGCGAGGATCCGGCGGCGGTCGAAGACCTGGCGGCCGATGCGGTAGGTCTCCTCGTACCATCCGCCCTCGGTCCCAACGCGCAGCCACTCGGCGTAGTTGGAGGCGCAGGCGCTGCGTGGGTTGTCCATCTCGGCTTCGAGGGCGTCCTTGATCGTGAACGGGTTCCCGAAGTGGGAGGGTCGGCTGACGATGACGGCACCGTTCGGGTTGTCCGTGGCGGCGGCGAGCGTCCAGCCGGGGGTTCGCTTGCGCTGGATTCGGATCGGCACGGTCAGGCCTTTCTGCGGGTTCGGATGCGGCGGATGCCGGCGCGTGTGGCGTAGATGGCGAGGGCGAGGAGGCCGATGGCGGCGATGTGGGCGGCGACCAGGGCCTCGAGGACCAGCCAGCCCGGCACGCTGCTCACGACGCGGCCACGGTCTGGTATTTGGTGAAGCAGCCGTAGCAGCGCCACCACTGTCCGCGGCGCCACGGCCAGCGCCGCAGACGGACGATGGCCCGCTTCAACCCGCAGCGCGGGCAGGGTGGCGGCGCGGCGTACTCAGCCACGGTCGGTCGCCTCCGTCTGCTGCTCGATCAGCACGTCCACGCCACAGCTGGCGCACAGGCCGCCGTCGGGCAGGTCGTCGGAGGTGAGCGGGATGACTCCGTCGCCGAGTTCGCTGGTGTGGCGGGTGCAGTAGATCGACCAGGCGCCGGGGAGGGCGGAGCGGTAGGCGACGACGCGGTTGCCGTCAGCCTTCGGCTGCTGCGCCCCGCCAACGGCAGGCGTGTAGTCGCATCCGGCGTCGCAGGCGTGGCACCACGGATCACCCGCCACGAGCGGCGAGTAGCGCTCGCGGTGGTCTGCGCGGCCGTCGTGGTCCCCCTTCGGGTGGCGGCAGTGGGCGCACCGGGGGGTGGGCGGTTCGGGTTCGGACTGGGCGACGCCCGCCGTCCGACCCGGCCCGGCGGCAGCAGGCCCGGCCTTGCGGGCCATGCGGCGCAGCTCCTGCACGGTGATGTGGCCATCCCACTCGGTGGCCTTGTCGGCCAGCTCCCGCAGCAGCGCCGCCCGGATCTCGGCCGTCCGGTCTGCGGGCTCGGGCAGCACCGCGAGGACCGCGTCGATGACCGCCTGCCGGGTGGCGGGCGGCAGGTGGTGGACAGTCCCCTGCAAGGACCCGAGCGCCTCGGCGATCTGCTCCCGGAGCGCCGCGTGGTCGGTGGCGGGCGGTCGCACAGCAGACGCGGCGGCGGCGGCGATGTTCCGCGGGTCGTCGACGACGATGCCACTGCCGCCACCAGCATGGCGCTCGCACTGCTCCCAGATGGCGGCGGCGATGGCTTCCATCAGCGGGTCGCCGTCGACCCAGACGGTGGGCTGTGGCTCGGGGGTGGTGTGGTTGTTCACGGCTGCTCCAAGGTCGGGGCCGGCGTGGTGGCGGCGTCGAAGCAGGCGCGGCAGTTGCGGTCTCCGCAGTGCTGGCCTGCGGTGTGCGCGGCGGCGATCCGGTCGAGTTCGGCGCGGATTGCGGGGTCGTCGATGATGGCTCCAGCGATGAAGAACGCCAGGTTCCATGTGGCGACATGGCAGTTGATGCGTTGGGCGAGTAGGTGTCGGAGCCGGTCGTCTGCGGGCGGGTATGGCATGCGCGCCTCCGAGGTGGGTGGGGTCGCGGGCGGGTGATCACGGCAGGTCAGGCGTCGTAGTACGCGGCCGGGTCATCGGCGAGTACCGGAACACCGTCCTTCAGCAGCCGGATCGGCCCCGTCTGCGAGGCGCGCTCGCTGGCCACGGCGAAGTAGGCGTTGCCCTCGCCCCGCTCCGAGCCGTAGGTGCCATGCGTCTTCCACGCGTTGGTCGGCCAGTTCCAGCGCTGGAGGGTGAACGTCGGCCAGCTGGCAGTGCACTGCTCCTCGACGGCCGGCTGCGCCTCGGCGCCGGGCCAGGCAATCCCGAGCCTGTTGAGGACCGCGTGGAGGATCGTCCCGGGGTCGGCTCCCTCCTCGCCGGCCGCGCCTTCGGCGGCGTGCCAGGCGGCGTTGTATTCGCCCTCGGTGAGGGGGCGGGTGGTGAGGGGGGTGGGTTCCGGCATGGGTGGCCTCCGGTGGCAGGCGGTGGGGTCAGGTTCTCGCGGTTGGGGGTGTGGGATTGCCCCTGCGCGGGCCAGCCGGGAGGGGTTTGGGTGTGTGGGGTCTGGCCTGGCGTGTGCGGGGCGACCACCTGACCCACTCTAACTCATATCCCATTGCACCGCCATGGGTTCGACGGACCCCGGGCACACAAAAGGGCGGGCACCCGCAGGCACCCGCCCCTGAACAACCCCTCAAACACAGCTCACGGAGCCGGCTCCTCTGCGTCCTCCCACGGCGCACCCATATGCGACAACGGGCCCTTCACCTCACGCATCCGGTCATCCAGCCGGGACAGATCCACCCGCGCCTCCCGCAACGCCAACACCACCGTCATCACACGGTCGAAGACGTCCTGCTGCGAAGTCTCCGCGGGCGGCTTGTCGTCCAGCCGGATCCGCTGCTCCTCGTGAAGCCGTTCCAAACCGGTCTCGAGCTGGCGGAGGGCCTGCGGGAGGTACTGCACGACCCGGGCCAAGGCATCGGCGGCATCGGACACGTCGCCGGGCTGGTCGAAGGCTTTCGCTTCCAGCGTGCGGTGGTTGAACGCCCGAAGTTCCTCGGCTGCGGCGGTGGCAATCTGCGCGGGTGTACGGCTCAAATCCACGGGCGATCCTCCAGGCTGGTTGTCGGCGCCATCAGCATGCCAGCGGCCACCGACAGGCCGCGGGGGTTCCGCCCAGCCCGGCCCGGCAGCATCCTGGACCCTGCCGACACCAGCACCAGGGAGGCCCCACGTGAACTGCAACAAGTGCGGCGGCACGGCCCAGCAAGGCCCCGACGGCTCCTGGCTCTGCCCCCTATGCGGCCCCATCTCCAAGACGACACCGGACCCGCGGGTAGGGTCGGCCGAGTGACCCAGCACCAGAAGCGCCCCGCTACCCCGCCCGGGACTACACCCGCAGAGGCGGCGGCGTTCCTGGAGGCACAGGAGATCACGACGACGGGATGTCGACGCTGCGGGACGGAGATCTCAGGGGTGAACGGCAGGTATGCCTGCGGGAACTGCGGGTGGGTGTCGCACTGGTCGGATTCCCACACCGAGCTGCCGACCGCGCCGCGGGAAGACGCCACCCAGGCGTGAAGCGGCCCCCGGGTGGACGTCCGGGGGCCGGCCCAGCACTTCCCCTCACTGCCCAGTGGGCGGCAGGTCGTGGGGGCGCTTCCCGGAGTCGTCCCCGCCATGCGGGAACACCCACAGCATCCCAGCACCCACCGGCAGACGTTGCCCCGATCAGCCCAGAGGCGGCACGTACACGCCCGCAGCCTTCCCGACCTGGACCACGTCCATCGTCGTCTGCAACGGGGCCGGCTTCCAACCCGTCACCTCCTGGATGAACCCGCCCTTATGCGCCGCAGTCTCGTTCCACCCGCGGTCCAAGACCGGAAGGCGCAGCCAGTTCAGCCGCTCCCCGGTCACCGCATGCACCGGGTCGGTGAAGTGCGTCAGGAAGTGCTCCGACTCCCTCGACGACCCGAACAGCGCCACCATCTCAGGGTCGGGTGGCGTGCCCACAGCGTGCGGGGCACCCTCGAAAGTACCGTTGAACGTGGGCTGGGTGACGGTCCAGTAGATGTGCACCTCACCAGGCCGGTACGCGGTGGGCCACTTCTGGTGGAAGTAGTTGGCGTACTTGTCCACCCACATCCGCCACAGCTCGCTGGCGCTGGTCTCTTCGGGGAGGTAGTCGTCGCTCATCGACGCACCGTTCGGCTCCGCGTACAGGACGAGCTCTTCGGTCTTGGTGTAGCCGGTGCGGTGGGAGGAGAACGTCCACTGGGTGCCGGCCGGGTAGGGCTGCACGGTCGCGGGGCGGGGGCTGCTGGTTGTCATGCGGGCAGTCTCCTGGGATCGGAGGGGCGACGCGGGCAAAATCGGCGGGAAGGGACACGGATGGGCCCCGCCGCCGGAGGGAAGACCGGATACGGGGCCCGGGGAGGGGACGGTCGTGGACTTCGCTTTCGAGTGCGGCTGGTGCGGCGCGGACTGCGCGGTGTGGGGGCAGCCGAAGGGGTTCTGGCGGGAGCTGTACGAGTTGCCCAATGAGTGGGATTGCTGGTGGTGCGAGGGAACGAACGTCACCCCGCCACCACCCTGGACACCCGCCGACTGACGGCGCGCCCCCAGACCGGAAGGCTGGGGGCGCCGTCATGTGCGGCCGGTCAGCGATCCCCGCCCATCTTCCACTCGCCAGTCAGGATCGGATCGGCGACCGCCTTACCTGTGGACAGGTCCAGGGTGAACTCGCCGTAGTCGTACAGCCCGCCGTGCTTCTCCACGATGGCCTGAACCTCGTGGTGCCGCCGGATCAGAGCATCGTCCTCCGGGCCTACGTCCCGGCCGGCCAGGAGCAGCCAGTCGGGGACCTCCTCCCACGGCGGCCGAATCCGGATCACATAGTCGGACAGATCTTCGGCGCAGCGCCGGGCACTCTCCTCGTCGGAAAAGTACGCCCAGTGCGTGTACGGGACGACGCCGTTCGTCATTGTGCTGCTCCTCAGGGCTGCGCCATGTCAACGAACCGTCCATAGTGCCCCTGATGGGCAACCATCACCGTGGCTGCTGGCCCGTGTCTGTGCTTCGCCACAATCAGGTCGGCTTCACCGGCGCGGGGGGATTCCTTCTCGTAAGCGTCTTCTCGGTGCAGCATGATCAGCGTGTCCGAGGCGAACGTGATGGCGCCGGATTCGCGCAGGTCGTCCAACCTAGGAATCTTGTCTGGCCGGTACTCCGGGCTGCGGTTCAGGTGCGATGTAACGACAACGGGGATGTCGAGCTCGCGGGCCATGGTCTTCAGATCTCGCACCACGTCGCCCACTTCGCGTTCCCGAAGGTCGCTGCGCTTCTCCGGACGGATGTCCTGAACGCCGTCAATGCATACGAGGCGTACGTCGCGCTTCTCCATCATGGTGGCCGTCTCCAACTGGATGAGCCGCATGTCGACGCGCGCGGTGTCCCTGATGAACAGCGGGGACTCAAGGACGACCGGCAAGCGGCGGCCCAGCCGGGTCCAGTCTTCGTCGGTCATCGTTCCGGCGCGCATGTGGTGGATGGGGACCCGGGCCTCCGCTGCCACCACGCGACGCGTGAACGACTGGCGGTTCTCCTCCAATGTGAAGACCAGCGTAGGAATGTTGTTCTTGATGGCGTTGTGACGGCAGATGTCCGACAGGAAGGTCGTGCGTCCCATGGCCGGCCTGGACGCAACCACGGTCAGCGTTCCGGGCTCGAGCCCGCGGGTCAAATAGTCCAGGTCCTCAAACCCAGTCCCGAGGCCTGTGAGCGTCTCACCCTTCCCGTGAGCCACGCTCTCCAACGTGTCCATGAGCCCTTCGCAGACGTCCCCGATGTGGTCCGAGGCCGCAACCTCTTCCTTTTCGTCCATTGGTCCCCCTTGGTCAGCCACGATGCCCTCCTGCCTTGGCGATCCCCTTGCGGGCGACAGCAGCCGCACGCACATAGTCCTCGTTGGTCCTTGCTACGGGTGCGGGAATTGATTCACTGCGGCACTCCTTGCACCGGTCGTCGTCCACGTCCGCAGACGGGAAGTACGGGTTCCCGCACTGGCAGCGCGCCCGGCCCGGCATTGCGGTCGCCTGTGACGGCCCGTCATCGCCCGTACGAGGCTTCGGCAGCGGGGGAGCGGCAGGCAGCCACTCAGGCGACAAGCGATGCCTGTAGACGGCGTACAGCGACTTCGCCGAGTCAGTCTCTTCCGTCAGCTGCACTCGCAGTGCCCACTCTGTCCAGCCGGCCGCCAGAGCGGTGCTCACCCGCTCGACCAGATGGGCACGCTGCCGAGGACCCGGAATCCTTGCCCCGTAGGGGAGTCGGTCCACGAACGCGGCCGCCGCGGTGTCTTGCTTTTCCTGCTGCTGCGGAGCATCCCCTCCCCCTCCTCCCTGGTCCTCAGCCGGCGACGGCACCAGCCCGAGCGGGGGACGGGAGGGGGAGGTGGTGTTCTTGCTGCTGGTGTTCTGAGGAATGGTCTTCTTATGCGGGTGATTAGCCGCCGGCGGATTAGCCGCTGGCGGATTTTCATCCGCCGGTTCCGACCTGCACGTTTCTACCGCGACCTGCGACGATTCAGAATCTTTGCAGGTCACGGCCGCAGGGAGGTTTCCATCCACCGGTTCCGACCTGGGCATATCCGTGATCCGGTAGACCACAGGTCCCATCGTTCCGTCCGGCTTCCGGCGCTGCGTCCGACCCAGGTAGCCGAACGCCTCGAGCTCCCGCAGACCGCCCTTGATAGCCGACACGCCGTCCTTCATCGCCGCCGCGATCGACTCGGGTGTCAGACCCCAACCACTTCGGTGCGTGGAGATGAAGCCGAAGATGCCCTTGGCCTTGGCCGACAGGCGCGGGTCACGAAAGAGGCTGTTGCTGATCTGGGTGAAGTTGTCGGCCGCCATCGGGCCGCGTTCGATCCAGCCGTAGCTCACCTGAGCACCCCCGCCATGCGAAGGATCACGCGGGGGCTACTTGTCGACAGACCGGGGGGTACGGGTAGTCTCGACAACGAGACACCTGCTTTCTGGATATGGATCTCACCTTGCCAGCGGACGCCAATCCACTGGTCTTGCTTGGACGGCCTGGCAGAGGAGCTGCGAACTCCTGCTGGGCCGTCTTGCGTTTCCGGGCTCAGGCTGCGATCTGAGGTCCGAAAATCGACCGTTACTGCTGGTGGGGTGCCTTACGGCTGCCTGGTTCCTTGTCCGGTCCGCGGCCCACGATCGGGTGGTCCTCGAAGAACTTCAGGAACGGGCCGGTCTCCATCGCGTCGGCGTTCGCCAGGTCCCAGTACGGGTACGGGCGGTCCGGTCCGAACGGCCAGGCCGGGTGCTTGGAGAGACGGCGTACGCCCTCCCGGGTCATGTTCTTCGCCAGGCCAAGGCGCACCAGGAGCTGGGCGCCAGTAGCGAAGGTCACGACAGGGGGCAGAGCGTCCACGGTTCTCGGGTCGGGGTCCTTCAACTTGCTCCTCCCCGGACAACCGGGGGAAGCGCGAGAGGATCGCCAACAAGTAGAGTCATCTCGACTGCCTTCCTCACAGGGGTTGGTGGGTCATCGCCGGTACGTATTCGCAGTACGCCGGCGCAGAACGGTCGACAGGTCTAGCCACCAGTCGGCCGTTTCTGCTGATCAGGGCGGTGCGCGCATAGATCCATCCTCTCCTGTCACGCCGCGAGGGCGTTGATCGCTTCCACGGTCTCGATCGCCGTCTGGTTACCCGCGTACCGAGGTGCGCTGAGCATCCCCGCCACCCGGTCCATCCGCTTCACGATCCACGAGATCTGTTCTTCCACTGGCAACGACAGCACCGCCGCGAGGGCATCGGCCGCGCCCTCGACGTCATCGAGTTGCACCCGGGCCGTCGCCAGGTAGATGTGGGCCAGCCGCTCGTCATCCAGCGACCGCTCCTCGGCCGGTCCGGACTGCCACAGCTCGATCGCCTCGAGGGCCTCCCGCTGCGCGCGTTCCGCGTCGTGCCCGCCCTCCAGCCAGATCAGGCTCGAGCCGGCGTAGTACGACTGCTTCGCCCGCGAGAACCCGAACAGACCTTCCAGGGAGTCCTGGCGCCGGATCCGCTCCCGCGCCGCCTCGGCACCGTTCAGCGCCGCGTTCGCCAGCCTCGAGTCACCGAGGTTCGCGAAGCACTGCGCCTCACCGCACCGCAGCCGGGCCTCACCGGTGCCGTGCCCGTGGCCAACCCACTGGTAGCCGTCCTGGATGTACTCCAGCGCCCGCCCGTAGTCGCCCTGAAAGCGGGCGATCAGAGACTTCGTCCCGGCCACCCAGGCCGCCAGCTCCGCATCCCCCGCGAACTCCGCGCACCGGCCGGCGGCCGTGGCGTGCTCGAGGGCCTCGTCTGCGTCGCCCATGTCGAGCAGCGCGTACGACAGGACACCGGACAGGCGACCCGCGGTGACGTACAGGTCCGAACGGTCCTGCGGCCGATGGTGACCCGAACGGATCCGCTCGAACGCCTCTCCGCGCAGAGCGTGCGCCCGGTCCATCATCGGCGCCGGCGGAGACGCCAGGTAGTCCACGGCCGTCGCGGCCACACCGTCCTGGAGCTCGCTGATGTCCAGATCCGCCAGCGCGGTGAGATCCCGCGACATTGCCAGCGCTGCCGCACGGGTCCGGTGCGCGACCGCAGCTTCCCTGCGCTCTCTGTCTTCCCGCTGCCACTGCTCCACCAGCGCGCCGTTCGCGCCGGTCGCCTCGTCCGCGGCCTCGGCCACGCACAGCGGAGTCGGCCGGCGGCCGGTCTCGAAGTTGTGCAGCGACGTCCGGTCGTAGCGCACGCGTTGCGCCAGGTCGGCGAGGGACATGTGAGCAGCCATACGCCACTCACGGAGCAGTTCCGGGAAGGTCGTCATGCCGTGAGTCTTCCTCCTCTCACATCTCGCCGGGAGGGCTTGCCGCCCTGTTCGTCGTCTTTGTCTGTTGGCAATCCGGAGCTGGGCTGATTGCCAACAGCTGCCTGAACTCCGGGGGTCCTGACCGGTGCTGGCATGGAGTCAGCACTGATCGACGATTTCGGAGGGGCGCATGCAGACCAGCTGTCAGTCATCTGCTTCGCCTTCCTTCTGTTCCGCTTCCAAGTCGGTGCGGCGGCCTGGCCGAAGGACCCGCGTGTCGAAGAACTGGTCGACTGCGTCTCCGGGGTACTTCGGGCGCGTGGACCCAGGCTCGAAGACGGGCTGCGGGAACTTCGGATCAGACCGGGCGATGCGGTGGACGCGCTGTCGGCTAAGGCCTCTGTGCTCCGCAATCTCCGGGATGGTCATCAACCGCGGGGCCTCCTTCTTTCTCTCGTTCGCCAATGACGCTCCCTCAGTATGGCCCAACCCTGTTGACAAAGTCCACCAGGTGTTGGACTCTAGTTTCAGCACAACGAACACGACCCCGAACCAGCTTTCGCCGGACCGGGGTCGCTTGTCCGAAGCGGTGTTGGAGCACCGCCAAGGACTGGAACCGCCCTACCTGCCACAACAGGAGGCCAGATCCGCCATGAAGGATCTCACGACAACCCCTTACAGGGCACCGCACCCCGGCAACTTCGTCCACCAGGACGCGCCGGTATCTACCGCCGACCAGATCGGCCCGCGTACACCGGGCACGGTGTACGACAACGCGGACGGCCTGTTCCAGGTCCTCGCCGTCGTCACCGACGTCGCCGAGGCCCGCCGCATCCTCCGCCGTAACGCCGCCCGCTTCGCCGTCCTCATCGAGGACCTCCACGACAGCAGCCAGCACTACACCGGTGCCACCTGGACCGGATCCGACCGCGTCCTGAAGGCGGTGGCGTGATGCTGAACCACGACGCCGGCCACTCCCACGGCCCCACCCCGCACCTCGTTCCCGGCTGCGCGCTCTGCGACGCCGACAAGGCCGCCCGCGACCGGGCGATCGGTCACCTGTCTGAAGCGCTGCGCATTCTGTCCGGGATCCAGTCCGACGACGCCTGGCCCACGATCCGCCTGAACCTCGCCCCGATCGGTATCACCGGTGACGACACCGGCCTGTGCCGCAGCATCGACCTGACGGCGAAGCAGGCGGAGTCCCTGTCGGACACGGTCGACTCCCTGTCCGCGTACGCCAGCAGCCAGCCCACCGCAGACGTGCCGGACACCTGGGTAGCGCCGGGTGAGGCCATCGCGTCGGGGGAGTGGTCGGCGGCCGCGGTCGCGCAGCACTCCCCGGAAGCCGCAGCGTTCATCACCGACACGTTCACCGAACTGGACCTGGTCCAGATCATGAAGGACGTTCTGGACCAGACCGAGGGCAGCAAGCTGAAGCTGGCCAGGACGCTCCTGCTGGACGAGTGGTTCGGCGAGATCGCTGACCCGTACGCGGATGAGGACGACGCCTGATGTCCGGCCTCGACGACACGTTGGACGACCTGTCCGGCTTCGGCTGGATCCCGGGCCTGGACCAGATGTTGGACGGGATCCGCATCGCGAAGGAAGCCGCCGCCAACGGCGAACTCTCCCTGGACGCGGCGCAGACGCTCCTCACGCTCCTCGGCAACCCGGACGGCCCGGACCTTCCCGAAGCGCTCGCCGGCCTCGCCGCCGACGTCACGAACCCGGCCACCAACCCCACCCTCGACGAACTCACCCAGAACACCAACCCGGACCCGGACGAGATCGCCCCGGACACCGTCAAGGAACTCCAGCGGCTCGGGGAGCAGCACGTACGCGACACCGCCGACTACACACCCCGCGACCACACCAACGAAGCCGCCGCCCTCATCAGCGGCATCTGACCCCAGGAGGAACCCCTTGCCTATCCACAAGGTCGACGAGAAGTCCGTACTCCCGCACATCGGAGGCTCCGGCATCACCGTTCCCGTCCGCGTCATCGCCGACGACGGAAACACCGCCCGCGTCCAGATCGAGGGCTGCGGCATCCACCTCCGCCAGGGCCAGATCCACACCGTGCCCTCCGACCAGATCAAGCCCCTCCGGTAACACGAGACCGCCGCCCGGTCTGGCCCCCTGGGCCGGGCGGCACCCCTCTGGCCCTGCCCGAGGCTGCATCACCCACCGCCCCCAGGGTGGTGCAGCCCCGAGCACGACCAGCCCCCACCACCAGACCACACCGATAGGACAGACCGTGGACCAGGACACCCGCGAACGCCACACCGCCCGCTGCTACTCCCTGTGGGCCGCCGCCACCAACTACCGCCGCTACGCCGCCGACATGGCGACCGCCGACAAGGCCAAGGCCGCCGCCCTCAACCTGACCGGCGAACTCCTCCTCATAGCCGTCATCGTCCTCGCCGGACTCGCCGGCTACTACCTCCTCCTCGACTGGAACCAGTGGCCGGCCGTCGTCCTCGCCATCCTCACCAGCTACGCCGCGAACAACGTTGCCGGGCCGGTCCTCAGCCAGATGTTCGTTCCCGTTCCCTCCGCCAACGAGCAGGAGAAGGAGACCGTCTGATGGCCACCACACTCCCCACCCCCGGCCCGCAGCAGCCCATCAGCGACGCCGAAGCCCGCATGCGGGTCTTCCAGATCATCGGCTCCGACATCCCGCCCGGCACCGCCGCCTACACCGGCGACTGGCACCAGGCCCTGAAGACCACCGCCCGCCGCTGGACCCCCACCCGCAGGCAGCGCATCACCCGCCGCCTCCGCCGCGCCCTCCACCTCGCCGCCTGACCCGGAAGGACACCGAACCCGTGACCACCACTCCGGCACCCGCCACCACGTGGCACCACGACACGCGTGTCCTCGACCAGCCCTACCCCACCCGCAACCACGCACCCAACGCCGTCGGCGACGACACCGACACCCGCCTCAACCTGGACCCCACTCAACTCGACTACCTGCGCGCCATCCACGAAGCCGGACACGCCGTCACCGTCCTCACCGGGCAGGCCCACCTCCATTCCGCCAAGATCGTCACAGGCGAAGCCACCACGCAGGAAGGCGGCGTCACCTACGCCTGCCACCTCGCCGACGGCCACGCCTACGCCATCTTCTCCGCCGCGGGAGAACGCGCCGTCGACCGGTGGCTGCGCGAAGCCGGCCTGTGGACCCCCGAGCGGGCCGTCGCCGTAGAGGAAGGCGCCCACGGCGACCGGGCCTCTTTCCTGGCTATCAACCCGCACGTCGGGTTCGGCGACAGGGCAGTCGACTACCTCGTCGTCCACGACCTCGCCGACCAGGCCCTGAACACGTGCTGGGAGGCCGTCCTCACCGTCGCCCGCGCACTCCACCGCGACCAGTACCTGACCGGGGACGCCATCGCCGCCCTCGCCGGACTGCCCAACACCCCCCACTGCACCGCCTGACCCTCCACCCGATACGCCAGGAAGGAACCCCGCCCATGCTGTCCACAGTGCAGAACGCGGTCGAGCAGATGCCCGTAACGGCATGGGCCGCCCTGCTCGCCCTGACCACCCTCGGCTTCGGCTACCGCATGGCCGCGAAGTCCCGCACCACCAAGAAGACCCGCGACCCGCAGAAACGGCGCACCCTCACCGGCTTCCTCGGCATGGGCCTCGTCGTCCTCCTTGGCTTCGGTCTCTCCGCCAACACCTCGATCGTCTTTGCCGAAGCCCGCCTCCACATGGTCGCGCCCTGGACCCTCACCGTCGGCCTCGCGCTGGAGGGCATCGTCCTCGGACTCACCGTCTACTCGTGGGCCTTTGAGGACAAGGGCACCGCGCGCGCCGCCTACCTCCTCGTCTTCGCCCAGGCCATCGGCGCCTTCGAGGTCGTCCGGTTCCAGCAGGAAGACATCGGGACCGCGGTCGTCCGCATCGTCGGTCCCGTCATGCTCGCCTACGGCCTGCACAAGCTTCTCGGTCTGGAGACGAAGCTCAAGAAGATCGAGATCAAGTCGGACGGCATCCTGGCCCGCTGGTGGCGTGACCGCCTCAAGCGCTTCGAGAGCCAGCTCGGCATCGGGTCCCGCGGCGCTGACGCGCAGGCCATCAGCCGACGCAACGCCCAGGACAAACTCATCGCCCTGGCCACGCTCGGTAAGCCCTGGTACATGCGGCAGCGCACCTACGACAAGGCGCTGATGCGCGCCGGCGACGCCTCCTTCCACGGCCTCAACGACACCCTGGACGAACTCGGCACCGAGATGCGGATCACCACCCGCATCGACCGCATGGGCGCCTTCAAGTCCCTCCCGGACCGGTCCGAGGCCTACGCCCTGCGCTCCCTGCGCCCCACATTTCGAGGCGAGGGCGCAGTAGGCGAGGCGCCCGACGACATAAGCGGTCTGACCAGCGAGGGCGCAGCAGGGCGCACCACAGGGCCCATCGAGGGCGCGCCCCAGGCGAACCCCGGCGAGGCGCAGGCGCAGCAGAGGCCCGACATGGGCGAAGCCGACCGTCACAGGCTCGCTTACGACCTCTACTTCGACCTCCGCGGCACCGGCCCCGCCCCCTCCCAGAACGCCTTCGAGCGGGCCTGGCGCGACGCCAAGTACGGCCTCAAGACCGACGACATCCGAGCCCTCTACAAGGAAATCCACACCAAGGTCACCGGTAACAACCCGTAACCAGAAGGAGAACCACCGATGGATCAGCGCGTGTTCGGCCCGTACTACGGCACCCCGCCCGAGGGCCGCAGTCCCCGCTCCACGATCGTCATCGCCCCGCCCGCCCTGCCGCGCGCCACGACCAGACGGCAGGACCCGCGGATCACGAAGCGCCGCCTACTGCTTGCTGTACGGCAGCTGACGAAACGCACCGCACCACAGAACCGTCCCTGACCAGTACAAACACCCCACCAGAAGGGAGGCCGACATGGCCCTGGACCAGCAGATCGGACAGCGGACGGCGCCCGCCGGCTCCGCACCCGTACGCCCCGCACCCACCCCGACGCGCAGGCCGGCCCCGGCCTCCCGCCCCGCCCCCGTAGCCCCCGATTACCCCTCCCGCCTGCACCTCCTCATCCCCGCCGGCGTCCGCAACCAGATGGCCGCCCTCGGTCTGTGGCAGAACCCCATCCCGCTCATCCCCTCCGACCACCTCACCCAGACGTTGGCTGTCCTCGAGCGGTACGGCTGGGGACGGTCCCTGGACTTCTCCCCGACGGGACGGATGTGCATCCGCGGCGCCCAGACCCTCCTCGAGCGCACCGGACACGTCACCCCAGCCTCACGGAACCGGGCCGTCGACTACATGCAGCAGACCCTCCGCGAGCACGGCGTCCATGGGCCGTTCTTCGCCTGGAACGACCCGCCCGAGCGCACGTTCGCGCAGGTCAGCAACCTCATCACTTTGTCCGCGCACGCCGCCCGCAAGAACGGAGAATAAGCCCCCATGTCCCCCGAGGAATTCCACAACGAATTCGCCCCCGAATTCGCCACCGAGACCAGCGCATACGGCAACACCGTGTATCCGGTTAAGCCCGGCCTGACCAGGCGCGGAAAGGTTGCCCTGGCTGTCGGCGTCACCGTGATTGCGAGCGGAGGAATGCTGACCTGGCAGCACTACGCCGCGCAGGCCCAGGAGAACGGCCTGAAGTCCCAGGAACTCGCCCTGAAGCAGCAGGAATTGCGCATCCAGGAACTGAAGGAAATCAACAAGGCGACCGCTGCTCAGAGTAAGGAGCAGGAGGCCGAGGAAGCCGACCGGAAGAAGTTTGTCGACGCCTGTGTGCAGGCCGACAAGAGCCTGATCGGCAAGCAGATGGGCGTGAAGTACAGCTCGGTCGTGTCGGACTGCCAGGCCCAGTACCAGGGCGGCGGAAGCAGCGCGGCCGGGACCGACATGGCTTCGGTCGGGTCTGCCGAAGGCGCTGGCGGTGGTGGCGGCAGCAGCATCAACTCCACGGGCCTGCTGGCCATCACGGCCGGCGGCGGGATGCTCATCGCAGTGGCCGCACGCCGCACCAAGAAGGTCAACGCAAAGTAACCGTTGATGTTCATTCCTCACTCACTGACACCGCTGGATGCCCAGGATCCGGGTCTCGTATGACCGGTCGGCCGGGCATCCACGGCAGGAATGAATGAGGAATGAAGTGACAGAGAGTGAGGATTGATGGCGACCGACACGGTCCCCGCAGCGGTCCCCATGCCGCCCGAACCGCCGAACGGGACGCCTGCTGCCACCCACCACAACAACCCCGCCAAGGGGTTCCTCGCGTCGATGGTGGCCCCCGTGGAACCCGCCCGCCCCACCACCTTCGACCTCGCCCCCATCCCCGACACCACCGGCACCGACACAGGCGACCAGGTCGTGGACCGCTCCACCCCCGGCATGTCCTCCGCATCCTTCCGGGACGCCCAGGACGCAGCCCAAAATGACCCGTCCGGGGAAAAGCGGAAAGGCCAGGGATCCATTTGGAAAGCCTGGCTTCTGGCCGGAGCGCAGCGCTGGGCGAAGGGCGGCGGCACCGCCAACAAGCGCCTCGACATGCGCAAGGCGAGGGCCCAGTCACACCAGGTGAAAGAAGCCCGGACGACGACCGTCAACAAGTCCGGCGGATTCCCCATCCGTAATTCCGGTGGTGCCGGTGGCGGCGCGAAGGGAATCGACAGGAAGCCCGGCCCGAATAGCGGCGGAAAAGGACCGGTCAACGCATCGCCAAACCGTTCCGGTGGCGCAGGATCGGGCGGATCCGGAGGCGGCGCGGGTAAGCAGCACGGCACCCAGAAGACGCCCGCTGCGAAGCAGCAACCGGCCGCCAAGCACCAGGGGAAGGGCACGCCCGGCGCGGGCGGAGCTGGCTCCGCAGGCGGGAACTCCGGGACCGGCGCAGGCACGCCCCGTAGCGGCCACGACACCAAGACCAAGACCTCCGGCGGCAAGACCCCCGGGAAGACCCCCGGTGCTGGCAACGGCAACGGACCCCGCAACGGCGCTGGCGGTTCCGGGAAGCAGGGATCGTCCGGGAAGAACGGGACCGCGGGCAAGGACGGACAGTCCGGCACCACTGGATCCGGCAGCAGCCGAACCGCCGGCACCCAAGGCCAGGGCCAGGGCCAGGGCCACGACGCGGCCCTCCACAAGGGCAAGAAGAAGCCCGGCGAGCAGCACGACACCCGGACCCCGCTCGAGAAGACCCGCGAGGCCGGCCACAAGGACGGCAGCACCGTCCGCGACGTCGTTGACCACGTCATGGCCTACGTCGACGGAGGAGTCGACGGCTGGCACGACAAGAAAGACCAGAACGCCAAGGAACACGCCCGCCTCGACAAGGCCTACGACGACCACGCCAAGGGCGGCCGCACCCAGGCCGCCATCGCCGCCGACAAGGAGGACGACGGAGTGTCCACGGACATCAAGCCGCTCACCGTCAAGAAGATCGACGCCAACACCCTCACCCTGGGCACCGACGCCACCCGCCCCACCTACAGCCGCCGCGAGCTGCGCAACTTCAAGCAGTACGAACACAAGCTGGAAGCGAAGGAAGCCGACCTCCAGAAGATCGCCGAAGCGTGCACCCAGCTGAAGCACGAAGCGGAGAACGAGGCCAGGGAGTGCCAGTCCCTCGCCGAACAGGCCAAGAGCGTCGAAGGCGGCGAGAAGCTCCTCACCACCCTGAACCGGCTCGCCGAAGCCGCGAAGAACCAGGCCGCCGAAGCCGGCGAACTCACCAAGAAGGCCCAGCGCGCCGCGGAACTGTGCAAGACCGTCCTCACCAACATCCAGACCCGGTACACGCCGCTGTACAAGGCCGTCGTCGACTCCGACGAGACCAAGCCCGCAGAGCTCCGCTTCTACAACGACAAGGGCGTCTACGCCACCGCCGCCTGACCAGACCCAGGAGACCCCGAACATGTCGACAGACCTGACGTACAAGGCCCTGATGCGGGCCGTGCAGCAAAAGCAGCAGACCCTCGCCCGCAACGCAGAGAACGTCAAGCAGGCCGCGGACACCATCACCCAGCACGCCGACGACACCGCCAAGGACGCCGACATCCTGGGCGCCAAGTCCGTCGACCGCGACTCCGTCGCCGAATGCCAGGAACTCTCCAAGGCCATCCGCGGCGTCTCCGACACCGCCAACACCTACGCCGCGAAGGGCGTCGACACCGCCAAGGCGGCGAAGGCGGCCGCGGACCAGGCCCGCAGCACCCACGGCGGCTTCCAGGAGGCCTTCGACCGTTCCAGCATCACCGGCATCGAGGACGTCAGCCGCGACTGGTTCGAGCAGGAATAACCCCCCGCCCCTCCGGCGGCCCGGACACCCGGGCCGCCCCACCCCACTCGAAGACAAGGAGCCCCACCCGTGTCCACGAACACCCACTCCGCGCCCCGCACCGAACCTGCGGAGCGGGCCGCCGCCCTCGGCCAGACCCTCCTTCCGATCGCCGTCGGCGCCATCGCGCCGATGCTTGAGCCTTCCGCCGCCGCCCTCGCCGGCGGCGCCTACCTGGCCGGGGCAGCCCTCGTGTACGCCAACTTCACCGACCAGCTCGGCAGCTGGGCCGACGACCTCCCCGGCATCGACATCGCCCGCAAGCACCGCGACACCCTCGGCATCACCGCCATCACCACCGGCATGGCCCTCGGACTCGGCACCTTCGGCGGCCCCGAAGCCTCCGACCTCCTCATGGCCGGAGTCACACAAATCGCCACCCACCCCCTGCCCGGCATCCTGTCCCTCGGCTGGTGGGCAGGCGTCGCCCTGATCCCGGTCAAGCTCCGCAACGTCCTCGGACGCAAAAAGACCAAGGCCGCCCCCGCCGGGACCGCCGCATCCCTCAACCACGGGCCCGCCGCCCCCATCACCCTCGCCGACCAGATCATGGCCTCCTGGGACGCCCACATCTCCCACCCCGACAAGGGCACCCACCGCCACCAGATCCTCACCGACGTCACCGTGTACACAGACCGGTGGACCGGCCGCATCATCGCCCCGTCCGGCGCCTCAGTGAACGTCAGCAAAGACGCCGTCTCCTCCGTCTACAAGAAGAACGCCGGATGGATCACCATCCAGCACGGCGACCACGCAGGCGAAGCCCTCATCACCGTCTCCCACAACGCACCCGCCGACCTCGACCCGACCACCCTCGAAGGCGCGTGGAAGAAGCGCGTGGCCACCTCCGGCGGCGCCATGCCGAAAACCCACCTCGAGAAGGTCACCGACGACCCCAACACCGGTGGCAAAGCCGCCTGGGTCGTCGCCGACGACGACATGAAGGGCGCCCTCAAAGCCCCCGACCTCATCGACCTGGCGGGCGACCTCCGTAAATCCCCCCTGCTGATCTCCTACGAACCCAACTCCACAAATGTCCGCAAGGGGATCATCCGCGTCATGGATACCAACCCCCTCGAGACCGGTCACGCCTTCCAAGGCCTCGACTCCATGAAGGCCTCCGCCGGCGGCTGGTTCCCCGTCGGGAAAATCATCTCCGGCCACCCGGCACGCTTCCAAATGTTCGACCCCGCCCTCGGCGCACTCCACATCGTCATCGCCGGCACCACCGGCAGCGGCAAGGGCGGAGCCACCCAGGTCGTATGCCTCGGATACCACGCCAACGGTGCCGCCATTCTCTACGCCGACCCCAAGGGCGCATCCAACCCCGCCATCCCCAAGATGGCCGCCTACTCCGGCCTCCAAAAGCACGGCGCGCTCGGCGCCATGCGCCTGTCCTACTGGGTCCTCCAGCACCGCATCGAAGAGGCCGCCAAGTACGACCTGAAGAACTTCCAGCCCTCCGCCATGCGGCCCTGGTGCCCCACCGTCCTCGACGAAGCCCCCCAGATGCTCGCCCCCAAGGTCCCCAACCGGGCCGAGGCCGTCCACATCGTCAAAGCCGGCGCCGCCCTCGGCCGATCCATGGGCATGCCCTGGGCCCTCATCACCCAGACCATCAACTTGGACCAGATGGGCGGCGAACAGGCCATCCGCGCCAACCTCCTCGCCGGCGGCGCCTGGTTGATCCTGCGCACCGACTCCGACCAGGTCAACCTCGGCGACCTCCCCGACAACTTCAAGGGCATCGACCCCTCCAAGATCCCCGCGGTCTGGCCCACTGAGGACGAATCCCTCATCTACGACCCCGACATCCCCGAGAACGACCCCCGCCGTACCTTCGGCCTCGGCTACCTCGCTGCCCCCGGCGGCCGCCCCGGCATGATGCGCATCGACACTCTTGAAGACGCCACCCCCCACATCCGCCCCGACCTCGTCGCTGCCCCCGAGGACGTCCCCTGGTGGGGCGACGAGACCAAGATGGAGGAGCTCGCCTGCACGCCGCTGCCCGGGTTCGAGGAGAAGGGTGACGGAAGCGATGACGAGGACGCCGGCTCCCGCCAAGTCCTCGCCACCGGCATGACCTTTCAGAAGAAGGAACCCACCGCAGAAGAGAAGATCCTCACCGCGCTCCGCGACGAAGCCGACCCCATCCACCTCGACTACCTCAGCGGCGCCGCCGACATCGACCCCGACGACTTCGAGATCACCTACACAGACCGGCTCGCCCTCCTGACCACCACCGGCCTGAAGGAAGGCACCTTCGCCAACGCCCTCGGCAAGCTTGAGACCGCAGGAAAAATCCACCGGATCGCGGAAGGCAAGGCCGTCCGCGTTGCCCTCGGCCGCCCCATCGGCGACACAGCCGCGTAGCCAGCGACCGAAGCGACCCGCCCCCAGACACACCGGATTCTGGGGGCCGTTGCGTGCACAGGGGATACCAGCCCAGACAGACCCCCGGATCTACGGCAGCATCAGAACTGCACGGCCCGGACAACCGTCCTTGGTTAGCGTCCCCGCGCCCGCCGCAGAGGTTTCGCCCGGGCCGTGCACACCCCGCATATATGCACCCCCACCGGGCATCAGCCCCACACAGCTCGGGGACCCTCCCCCTGGACTCCGAGCACTCCGGCCCTCGCACACCGCCACCCCCCAGGCGGCATGCGAGGGCCGCCCCCATCTCAGCCGTAGTAGTCGTCCGTATACGTCGGACCCGACGGCTCGTCCTCACACCCCTCGGACCGATCCGGCGTCCCATGCATGACCACCAAGCTGTACCCCCGCGGCAGACCACACCCCTTATCCGCCCACTGCCCAGCCATCGCAGTCCACGCGATCAGCACCACCAGAACAGCCACGATCTTGAATGTGCGTGAGGGCCGCCAGCCCCGCTTCTCCGACTCCGTCATGCCGCGCAGCATCCCCCCACCCCCCAGGCAGGGGGAACGCTTCGGCCCAAATCGGCGATCATCTGTGACAAGGCGCGGGGCCTGACAACCACACACGAGCGGGAGCCCCACCGCCATGACCGCTTCCAAGCTGAAGCAAGACGAGACCACCGTCCGCCGCACCAAACTCCTCAAGCTGCGCCGTGAAGGCGTGCGCTACGACGACCAACGCATCCTGGACCTGGGCTACTCGGACAGCGGCAGCGCACGCAAAGACCTCGTACGCGCCCTCAAAGCCCACCGCGACGAGGAAGCAGCCGAAGTCGGCATCTACCGGCAGCAGGAGAACGAGCGCCTGGACGCCCTCCTCGAGGCCGCATGGCCGCGCGCCACCACGCCCAGCCCCGTCTTCGACAAGGAAGGCGACATCGTCGACCACGCCCTGGACATGCGGGCCGTCGACACCGTCCTTCGCCTCATGGACCGCCGCGCCAAACTCAACGGCCTGGACATGCCCGCCAAGGCCGAACTGTCCGGCCCGGGCGGGGGAGCCGTACCCATCGGCCCCGTTGGCATGACCGAACTGCGCAACCTGATCCGTACCGCTGGCGAACCCGACGACGACGTCGACGACCCAGACGACGGCGAGGACACGGATGACGACGGCAACCACGCCTGACCCCTTCCTCGAAGACGACGTCGCCCAGGAAGCCGAGGCCTACCTCCAACTCCGGGACGAATACCGGCGCCTCAACCGGGCCCAACGCTGGCGAATAGCCAGCCACGCCACCGCCGAAGTCCGTGCCGTCATCGCCCACATCGAACGCGAGATGGCCCTCGAACGGTCCCCGGGGTCCATGTCGGCGATCCTCACCGACGGCCGGGAGAAGCAAGCCGCGCACCTGGACCTGATCGACAGGGTGTTCCGCGACATCGCCCGCGGCCGCCCCCGCAAGGTACTCATCACCATGCCCCCGAGGCACGGAAAGAGCCGGCGTGCCGCCCGCTGGGCGCCCCTCTGGTACCTGTCCCGGCACCCCGACCACCGCGTGATGATCGCCTCCTACAGCGCCGACCTCGCAGACGACCACGGCCGATGGATCCGCGACGCCATCAACACCTACGGCCCCGCGATCGGGCTGTCCCTCCACGCCGGCTCTAAAGCAGCCAACCGCTTCGACCTCGCCAACCCCGAGACCGGGGAACGCCTCGAAGGCGGCCTCGTCACCGCTGGCGTCGGCGGCGGACTCACCGGCAAGGGCGCACACCTCGCAGTCGTCGACGACCCCATCAAAGACGCTGCGGACGCCGAATCCCCCACCATGCGGAAACGCCTGTGGGACTGGTGGACATCCGTCCTCAACACCCGCATCGAGCCCGGCGGCTCCATCATCGTCATCCAGACCAGATGGCACGAGGACGACCTTGCCGGACGGATCCTCGCAGGTGAAGACGCATCCGACTGGACAATCCTCGACCTGCCCGCCATCTGCGACAGCGAAGACGACCCCCTCGAACGCGAGATCGGCCGACCGCTGTGGCCGCTCCGCTACGGCATCAAGGCTCTCGAGAAGATCCGTCGCGCGGTCGGGGAACGTGTCTGGTGGTCCCTGTACCAGCAGAAGCCGCGCCCGCTCGAGGGCGGCGTGTGGAAGTGGCCGTGGATCACCGACAACCGGATCACGCCGATGGCGTTCCGCGGCATCGACCTCACCCGCACCATCGTCGCTGTCGACCAGGCCGGCGGTGCAGGCGACACCCACGACGAAACCGGCATCATCGGCGCCGGCCGCACCGACGACGGCAACGTGTACGTCCTCGCCGACCGCTCCGACAACATGGGCGCCGACACCTGGGGCCACGTCGCCTGCCGCCTCGCCATCGAGCTCCAGGCAGACGCCTTCGTCGTAGAGGACAACTTCGGCGGCGACCAATCCGCGCAGATCATCCGCCAGGCCTGGCGCGACCTTGAGCGCAGCGGCGAGACGCAGGGCCTGCTTATGCCGCGGATCATCCCTGTGCACGCCAAGCAGGGAAAGAAGCTACGGGCCGAACCGATCGCGCAGCTCGCCTCCCAGGCTTTGATCCACCACGTGGGCGAGTTCCCCCGCCTGGAAGGCCAGCTCGTCACGTGGATCCCCGGTATGGACTCCCCTGACCGTATGGACGCCTACGTCCACGCTTGCACCGAGCTTGCCGACCCCATGCAGGAAGGCTTGGGAACCCAGCACTACAGCGACCAGCGGCTGCGTGGGCGTAGGTGAAGTTGCCAACGTGGTGAAGTCAACTAGGAGTTGGGAGCGGCAAGTTGCGGGGTCCCAATTGGTATCCGCACTTTGCTCAGTCTGCGAAATGGCAGGTCAAAGCTTTGCAGTCATCGTTTGGCAGTGAAAGTTGCAGGCGTGATTTGGGCCCAGCCAGTTCGTCACCCTTACAAAACCGATGTACATTGGCTGCGTGCCAAAGCATCTCGAGATGCGATGCGCCACACAACGCAGAACCGCCCCCCTGGCTGGGAGGCGGTCCTGGTTTCTAGCGGGCTGCCGGATCTGGGACTAGTGGTGTACCGCCAACTGGAGGTAGAGGTCCAGGAGGCTGGTGATGAAGCACCAGAAGTTCCAGTCCGGCTGTTCGTTGTTCACGTATCGACCTCGCATACGGCCTGCGGATTTGTGATCCGGAGGGGCCGCTTCCTCCGGGCCGCGGCAAACCGGAGGGCCAGAGGGGTCGACGAACTTCGAACGCCTGGGGCTGAGTCTACGTGCTTCCGGCACCCTCTCCGGCACTCCAGGAACGCTGATACGGCCCAAAAGCCGCGTATGCGCCTGAAGATCACCGAAAATGTCCACGTGGAGTAACCCATAGGGGTGAAACCGTGTCCGGTATACGCGCACAGGGAACCATTTCCGCAGCCGCCCGTACCCTGATCTACAGGCGCGGGGCCTGGATCAGCGGAAGGACAGCTGGTGGGCCTCATCTCCGGCCTCAAGTCGGTCATCATCGACCGCTGGTCGACGTTCAACTACAAGACCATCTACAGCGACAGCCTCGGCATGCCCAACCGGCGGGCCTTCCCCGAAGCCGCCGCCACCTGGGTACCCGCCGCAGACGAGCGCCGCCTGGCCGCGTACAAGCTGCTCTCCGCGTACGACAACAACCAGGCTGCTGAGCTCGCCGCGATCCGTGACGGGGAAGACGCCCTCGAGCGCCGGGAGTTCGGCGACCCGTCGATGTTCATCGACACGATCACCTCCCACGTCCTCGGCGACGAGCAGACCCTCACCGTCCCCGGAGCCGAACAGGCCGGCGAGGACAACGCACCCCCCGAGGCCGCCGTCGCGGAACGCGTGCAGAACCTCCTACGGGAGTGGGCAGACGAGGAACTCCTGCCCATGCGCCTGCTCCAGACGGAACGCAAGGCCGTCTCCCTCGGCGACGGCGTCTGCCTGCTCTACTGGGACGCCGACAAGCAGCGCGTCCGGATGAAGACCTTCGACCCCGGCTTCTACTTCCCCATCGTGGGCGAGGACGACGACGGCTCCGACTACCCCGACCGCGTGCACTTTGCCTGGGAACTTCCCGAGGACAAGCAGCGCGACCTGCCGGCCCGGGTCCGCCGCATCACCTACCAACTCGACTGGATCCGACCCCAGACCGCCTCCGGAGTCGACCGCACCGGCCGCGCGGTCCGCGCCCCCGTCATGTCCGACCCCACCGACGACACGCCGGCCCAGCCCCTTCTGTCCCGCGGCGACACCGTCGCCCCGTCCGGCGCGATCACCCGCATGTACCCGTGGTCCGAGCAGCCGTCGTACAAGACCGTCTACCTGACCGACGCCACCTGGGAACTCGGCGACCTCAAGGGCGGCGTGGATGTCGACTCTCTGCCCCTGGACAAGGCCACCTTCGCCACCAACGGCCAGGGCGAAGTCCTCGACCACCTGGACATGCTGATCGATTTCATTCCGGTGCTGCACACGCCGAACACCGTCCCCGAACCCGGGGAGCACTGGGGGCTGTCCAGCCTGGGCAAGGTGATGCAAGTCTTCGACGAGCTGTCCGGCTCCGACACCGACTCCTCCCGCGCCTCCGCCACCACCGGAGCACCGATCCTCGCCATCTCCGGGAAGGCCATCAACGGCCAGCAGCAGTACAGCGTGGCCCCGGGCATGGTGTTCACCCTGGGCGAGGGCGGATCCATGGCGTCCGTCGACACCAGCACCAACCTCGCCGAACTCCGCAACCACATCCACGACCTCCAGGACCGCGCCTCCTCCATCGCCCGCCTCCCCGCCGTGTCCATGGGCACCGCGGACGCCTCCAAGTTCACCTCCGGCTACCAGCTCGAGCTGGCCCTGGGCCCGCTGGACTCCCTCATCTCCGCGATGCGCCTGGCCCGTGACCACGTCGACCGGCTCCTGCCGAAGTTCGTGCAGCGCCTGTTCCAGGCCGGCCAGCACCCGGACTGGATCGGGCTGCCAGTTCTGCCGGCCCGGCTGACGCGTGGCTCCTACACCCCCACCGACAAGGCCGCCGGCCTTCAGGAAGTCATTGACGCCCGCAGTGCGGGCCTGGTGTCCCTGGAGACGGCGATCCGTCGCCTGCAAGAGCTGGGCTGGCCTATCGAGGACGCGGAGGACGAGATCCGCCGCATCGACGCCCGGTCCTTCGAGGACGCCCGCCTCCTTGCCGACGCCCTCAACAACCCCGCCGAAACCGCCGCCTTCCTCGGCCGTGAAGCCCCCGATACGCCCGAAGCCCCGGCCATCGTCCTCCCGGAAACCGCGGACGGCGACACCGTGGAAGACCCCGCGACTCCCCCCGCGGCGGGGGCGCAGGGAAGCAGGGGCAACACGTGACGGGAACTGTGCTCAACTTGGATCTAGGCGCGGGGCCTGGACAGTCCATGGGAGGACTTGCACTCATGCGTCGCCCCGCGCAGCAGAACCTCGGACCGGTCGCCGCCACGGCCTGGGCCCACCCCTACCGCGGTGTGGCCGCCCACAGCGTGTTCTACAACTCCGGCGCCACCACCGTCGACCCGAGCACGGCGCCCGCCCCGGTGCCGTCCCCGGCCGACCTCGCCGCCCGCACCGGGCAGCAGCCTCCCAACCCGGCCACCCCGCCCGCCGCGCCGGGCACCGACCCGGATGACGACAAGGTCGCCTTCACCCAGCGCCGCCTGAACAAAATGATGGCCGAGGAGAAGGAAGAAGGCCGCCGCGCCGCGTACCGCGCCGTCGCCGAAGCCGTCGGCGTGGACCCCGATGCCTTCGACCCCGCCCAGTTCGGTGAGATCTTCAAGCAGGCCGAACAGGCCCGCCAGGAGAAGCTGTCTGACGAGCAGCGCCGCGCGGAGGAACTCCAGCGCCGCGAGCAGGCCATCCAGGCCCGCGAAGCCGCGGCCGTGCAGCGGGAGAAGGAAGCAGCCGACCGCGACCGCGCCACCCGCATCCGGGCCGCCCTCGTCACCCTCGGTGCCACCGGCGCCGACCTTGAGGACGCCGCCGCCCTGCTGCGTGTAGCAGACGACGCCGACGACGCGGCCATCCTGACCGCCGCCGAAGAGCTCAAGGGCCGCCGCGGCGAGATGTTCGGCGCCGGGCCCACACCGCAGACCCTTCCCCCTGCCCCGTCCGGCGGCCCGGCCGGCGGCAACGCGCCCCGCCAGCCCATCGCCGAAAAGGACGCCGTACACAAGGCCGCCCGCAAGAGGGCCGAAGACATGGGCCTGCGCCGCGCCGACCCCGCAGCCTGACCCGACAGACCAGCACCACCGAGGGACCACGCCCTAACCCCCGTGGACGGCACCACACCAGGTGCCCTCACCACACACCCGCGTATTTCGCGAAAGGGGCTACGGCGTGGACATCCAGCCGTACACCAGCACCGAGACGCTCGCCGTCGGCCGCCCGTGGCTCATGAGCATGCTCGGTATCGAAGCCAACGTCTCCGTCACTCTCGACCTCACCGCCTTCGACGAGACCCTCCACTGGACGGAGGCGTCCGCCTACCAGCCCGACCGCAAGCTGAAGTCGGGCATCCCCCTCGGCAAGAACACGACGACCGGCCTGTACGAGCCGTATGCCGCCGTCACCAACGAGGTCCAGACCGCCACGATCACCGGCGGCCCGACGGGCGGCACGTTCACCCTGACCTTCTCCGGCCAGACCACCGCGGCGATCGCCTACAACGCCACCGCAGCCACCGTGCAGACCGCCCTGGAGAACCTGTCCAACGTCAACCCGGGCGACATCAAGGTCACCGGCAACGCCGGCGGCCCCTACACGCTCACCTTCGGCGGCCAGTACCTCGGCGACAACGTCGCCTCGGCCACCGCCACCGCATCTCTCACCGGCGGCACTACTCCCGGCGTCACCATGGCCACCACCACCGCCGGCGGCACCGCCACCGCATCCGACGGCACCCAGACCTTCCGCGGCTTCCTCTTCACCGAGATCGCCTTCCACCTGGGAGCCACCAAGGCCGCCGCCCCGCTCATGGTCCACGGCCAGATCGACGTCGCCAAGCTCCCGGTGGCGTTCGACCCCGCCGACCTTCCGGCCGGCTCCAACTCCCAGTTCGTCTACAAGGTCTGATCAGGAGACACCGACATGCCGAACGACATGCTGGAGCTCCTGCTCCGCGACATCAGCCCGACCGAGATTCAGGCCTTCGCCCGCGCGATCCAGACCCCGGCCGACTACGCACTGACCCTGTCGGTGATGCCGGAGCGGACCATCAACTCCGTCCGCTGGGAGACCCGCGGCACCCGCCGACGGGTCGCCGCCGCCTCCTACCGGGCGTGGGACGCCCAGACGAAGGTCGCCACGCGTGAGATCACGCAGTTCGCGACCTCCGGCAAGCTCCTGCCGCTCGGCCAGAAGTACATCGTGGGCGAGTTCGAGACCATCCTCGAGAGCCTCGACCGCGGCATGGACTCCCGTGACCTGGTCAACGCCGTCTACGACGACGTCGCAGCCCACGTCCTGTCCATCAAGAAGCGCCTCGAGCTCGCCGTGGGCGACCTTCTCGTCGACGGCAAGTTCTCCCTCGTCGGCGAGAACGGCCTCACCCTTGAGGCGGACTACGCCGTCCCGGCGGCGAACATGCCGACCGCGCCCACCGCGTGGACGAACCCGGCCGCGGACATCCTCGGTGACGAGATGCGATGGATCGAGGTCCTGCGCGCCTCCGGTGCCCCGGCCCCGTCCCGCGCCCTCACCTCGTACAAGACCGCGGCTCTGATGATGGGCAACGACTCCTACCGCGCCGCCTACTACGGCTCGGTGTCGGCAGGTACGACGCCCACCGCGGTCCTCGCACCCAACGAGGTCAACGTCGTCCGCGCCCGCTACGACCTCCCGCCGATCGAGAAGTACGACGTCAAGATCGAGCTGGACAACGGCACCGACGTCCGCGCGCTGCCGGAGAACATGTTCTTCCTGCTGCCGCCGAACCCCGCCCAGTGGGCGGAGACCCAGTACGGTCTCACCGCCGACGGCCTGATCCTCTCCTCCGGCGGCAACCCCGCCATCGTCCGGGAAGAGGCCCCCGGCATCGTCGTCACCCGCGGCTACCAGGACGACCCGCCGCAGGTGTGGACGAAGGGCTCTGCGGCCGCGCTGCCGGTCATGTACGTCCCGGACATCCACGTCGCAGCGACGGTGTGGTGACCCATGGCCCAGCTCAACAGCACGGTGTACGTGCAGGACCCGCACAGCCACCAGACGGTCGAACTGGCGGCGGGAACGTCGCCCGAGGCACGTCTGGCGGCCCTGGTGACGAACCCCGCCGCGTGGGTCGACGGCAAGCTTCCCCGCCTCCCGAAGGCGAAGACGGACAGCAAGCAGGAGGGGGACGGGGACCCTACCGGCGACGGCCAGGACGACGCCTCTGGCGACAACTCCGAAGCCTCCGCCGACGCTGACCAGGCCGACCCTCCGGCCAAGAAGACCGCCGCACGCAAGACCGCGGCCAACAAGCCGGCCCGGGGCCGGGACGCCGCTGCGGAGGGCACCAGCGGCGACTAGCGGCGTGCGGGCCCGCCCCCAGTGGTGGGGGCGCCAACCGGGCGGGCCCGCACCCGCACCACCCTTCACCGCCCCCAGGAGGGCCCCGTGGACACAGCCATCCAGGCCTGGCTGGTCTCCCAGCTCGGCACCACCACCGACCTCACCGACCTCGAAACCCGCTACGCCCGCCTCGGTACCGCCCGCGCCGTAGCCATCGAGGTCCTCAATCAGCGTCTCGCTGACCTGCGCGCCCAGGCGTCCACGGTCAACCTGTCCGGCGCCGTCAGTGTCTCCTTTGTAGAGAACATCAAGTCCTACGAGCGGAAGATCGCCCTCCTCGAGACCGGCGAACCCCCCGCCCCCGACGAACCCGCCACCGGCACCGACGACGACGGCACCGTCCTCCTTGGCACATTCCAGCTGGTCGAACGGCGACGCCGATGACCACCCCCGTACGGCGTGGACGCACCCTTCGCGCCCGCCTCCTCGCCTACATCACCTCCGGCGTCGACCGGCTCACCGCGGCCTGGCGGATCCTCACCACCGCCCAGACCAGCCTCCTCAACGCGCTCGCTTCTATCCGGCCCGGCCGCAGCGCCGCCACCGGAGCCCGCCTGCGCGCCGCCATCGCCGTCTTCAACACTTCCCTGGCCGCCTTCAGCCGGGCGGCGATGGTCTTCGCCGAGACGTGGGCGGCCACCGACCTGCCGGTCATCTACCGCGAGGGCGCCTGGACGCTCCTGGATAACGCGGACCGCCGCCAGGCCACGTTCACCTGGACGTCTCGCCACCAGGCCGCCGTGACCACGCTGTCCGCGCAGTACTTCGCCGACATCACCAGCCGTATCCAGGAAGCCGTTCGCCGCGGCCGCGCCTTCCTGCGCGCAGCCCAGGACGCCGCCCGCGCCGACACCAACCGGCTCGACACCGACGCCCTGCGCCGCGACCACCCCCTCGAGACGGTCATCTACCAGCGCAACGCCCGCCACCCCGTGGACGCGTGGGCGCGCGCCGCGATCACCTGGCAGGCCGTCACCACCGCCAACACCGCAGCCGCCCGCACCAGCCTGGACGAGCTCGAAGTGTCGTACGTAGAGATCCGCGACGGCGCGGACTGCGGATGGACCTCCCACGACGACCCCGACCGCGCCAACCGCACCCTGCGCACCGTCCAGGACGCCCTCGCCCACCCCACCAGCCACCCCCACTGCGTACGCGAACTCCTTCCCCGCCTGGACCTGCGCGGCCGCGACGACATCCTCTCTGGAGCCCTGCTGTGACCGACCAGCCCACCGAGCCGGAGGCGCACAGCGTTCGTATCGCCGCGCAGCCCGGGCACGCCACCATCACCGTCGACGGCACCCCGCTTCCCGCAGGCACGGTCACCGGATACACCCTCCAGCACGACATCGCTGGCCAGCTCCCGGTCCTCGTCCTGCACACCCGGCAGCCCGACGGCGTCGCCTTTGAAGGCCTCGCCCGCGTCGCTGTCGGCGTCCAGCGCAGCCCGGGCGAGATCGTCGCCGCGTTCCTCGCCGAAGTCGACCCCGTCCTCCTCGACCAGGAGGCGCTGAACCGGTCCGACTACGGCGGCGGGCCCGGCGCCACCGCCCGCGCCATGCTCCAGACCCTGACCGAATACGCCAAGGGCACGGGGGGCTGACATGGCCGGACTCGACCTCTCCGGAGTCGCCGCCTTCCTCGAAGGCTTCATCCTCCTGGACACCCTGCGCTTCTCCCAGCCCGGCAGCGGCCAGCCCGTCTTCAACGACACCACCGGCCTCTACGAGTACCCGGACCTGGACCCCTTCTGGGAAGGGACCGGCGCTGTGTTTCCCGCCGCCACCACCGGCGGCGTGACCGGTCTGCCGGTGGCGAGCATGCCGTGGGTCGACGAGACCCGGTCCCGATACCGGGCCTTCACCCCGCTCGCCGCGCCCGTCGCGGAACGCGGAATGATCGTCACCGTGGTCCAGGTCCACCCTGGCGGAGACCTGCAACTCCTCAACCGGCAGTGGACCGTGCAGGACCCGTCCGCCGCCGGAACCGTCGGAGCACTGCGCATCACTGGCATGGACCAGGTGCAGCAGACCCGAGAGACCGGGTGACCACCGTGGACCTCGCAGACCTCGCCAGCCGGCTGGACCGGGCAGCCGACCGCGTCGGCCCGGAAATCGACCGCACCATCCAGCAGCAGGGCCGCCTCCTGCGCGCCCTCATCATGGAACGCGCCTCCGGCCGGCCCGGCCCGAACGTCATCACCGACCAGTACCGGCCCTCGTGGAAGCCGGAACCCTTCGGGGTCCCTGACGGCGGAGGAGTAGAAGTCGGCACCCGCAAGCCGCAGGGCCGCCGCCTGGAGTTCGGCTTCTACGACATGACCGACAGCATCGGACGACACTACTTCCAGCCGCCGTTCCCGCACGTCGGACCAGCCGTGAACGAACTCGAAGACGACTGGCCGGTCCCGTTCAAAGCCGCCTGCGACCGAATCTTCGGGGGTGCCTGATGATCGCCCGGAAGCCGGTCACCGCAGCCGTCAAGGCACTGCTGGAGTCCCTCACCACGTTCCCCGTCGGGGTGCGTACCGTGCCCATCGACCCGGACACCAGCAAACCCATATCTCCGCCGTACACGCTGCTGTACCCCCTGGACCACACCATCAACGACGCGACCCTGGCCGACCGGCACACCACCGCGGTCTCCGAGTACCAGGCCACCTTCGTCTCCGGCACCACCCCCGGCATCCCCACCAGCCTCGGAGGAGACGAGCAGGCGCAGTGGCTCGCCGACCGCGGCCGCAAAGTCATTGCCCGGCCAGCCGACGGCAGCCCCGGCTACGCCCACCCCCTCACCATCCCCGGCGTCGGCTGCTACCAGCGCGAGGCCCGCGAGGCAGGGGGAACACAAAACGCTGAGGATGCCATCATCACCAGTGTGATCCGTTTCCGGTTCTTCCTCGAAGAGACCGGCGCCTGACCCCCGGTCAGGGATTCACCGCACCGCGGCGGGACCCCACGCGGACGCCACCATCCAGGTGGCCGCCACACCGACACACGTGTAGCAGGGGTCCCCATCGGCCCCTATCCGCGAGGGGCCATTCATGAGGTTCAACCGCAAGGGCGTTACGAAGATCAAGTTCGTGCCGACGATCGCATCGGATGCGCTGATCCCGACGCGCTCCGAGATCAGCGCAGGGACAGACCTGACCGACGGGGTCCGTTCCATCGACGGATGGAGCCTGGAGAACCAGCCCATCGAGACCCCCGACATGGGCTCCACCTTCGTCTCCAAGATCGACGGCGACGACAGTGCGGCCGACAGCTCCCTCGGCTTCTACGAGGACAGCACCGTCGACGACATCGAGACCGACCTCGCCAAGGGGACCACGGGCTTCATCTGCATCTTCTCCAAGGGCGACGTCCCCGCCGGGAAGGGCCTCGACGTCTACCCGGTCAAGGTCGCCTCCAACTCGAAGGCGTACAGCACGGACAACGAGGCCGCGCAGATCAACGTGGCTTTCGTCATCACCGACCGGCCGGCCTTCAACCAGACCGTTCCGGCCGCGGGCACCGACGAGGTCCAGACCGTCACCATCACCGGCAGCCCCACCGGCGGCACGTACACGCTCACCTTCAGCGGGCAGACCACCTCCGGGATCGTCTACAACGCCACCTCCGGCCAGGTCCAATCCGCCCTCGAGGCCCTGTCCAACATCGCGTCCGGTGACGTGGTGTGCGCCGGCGGCCCCCACCCGGGAACCCCGGTCACCGTCACGTTCGGCGGCGACTACGACGGTGAGGACGTCCCGCAGATGACCGCGTCCGCCGCGTCCCTGACCGGCGGCACCTCCCCGGCCGTCAACGTCACCACCACCACACCCGGCGGCTGACGCTCAACCATCCCCTAGCCCCCGGCCGGGCCCCGGTGTACTTGGGAAGGGCGCCGCGCGCGCCCGGCCGGGCCTTCCCACACGGAGACCCGAATGAGCAGCAACACCTGGGACGAACTCGCCAAGCGACTGGACGCCGTCCCCAAGCCCGTCCAGGAACTGCGCCTGTGCCCCGACCCCGAGGTCCGCGACCGCTACCTGACGGCCAAGAAGGACCACGAGCAGGCCGACAACTACCTCAAGCAGATGGGCAAGGACGCCGACCCTGAGGCCCTCGCCCACGTGCAGAAGGAAGCCCAGGCCGCTGCCGAGGAACTCGCGGCCGCCAAGAGCGCCTACGACAAGGTCACCATCGTTCTGAAGTTCAAGGCCCTCCCGCGCGGCGAACTGGAGAAGCTCCAGAACGCGCACCCCGCCGGCGAGCAGGACGAAGCCAAGGGCGAGGACTACGCCTTCGAGACGTTCGCACCCGCCCTCATCTCCGCCGCGTCGATGAACGAGATGCCCGTCGACTACGCCGCCAAGGCCCTCGACCAGTGGGCTCCCGGTGACGCCCGCGACCTGTGGAACGCCGCCTGGTCCATCCAGCACGCCCGCAGGACCGACCTGGGAAAAGGCTGATCGATGACACCCGGTTTCGTGCCGAGATGGACCTCTGCCGTCAGTACCGCATCCCGCACAGCCACTTTCGCGGCCACGGCGACGGCACCTGGACCGATCTCGACCGGCGCAAAGCCCTCGCCTACGAGGCCTACCTCAAGCAGGTCTGCCCCGGCTGCGGCACCCGGCCCGAGGAATGGGACGAGGTCATGGGCGGCGACGAGGACGCCTACCGGGCCATCACCCACCGGTGCATCGGCTGCGAACTCATCGCCGACAAGACCAAGACCGTCCCCGAAGGCGACGAAGGACACGGCGTGAAAGTCGCCCTGATCCCCGCCAGCGTCCACGCCGCCCTGCAACTTCAGCGCAGCCACCAGCACTAGAACAGAAGGGAGCCCGCGGTGTCCGAGTGGAACCTGTCCGTACGGCTGACCGGCCAGGGCTCCGGACTCGCCCGCACCCTTCGCGACCTGTCCCGCGACGCCGACCGCGCCTCCACCCGCGTCAACGCCCTGCGCCGCGACATCGACCGACTGCGCGCCGACACACGTAACCCGATCCGCGTCCGCATCGACGTCGACGCAGGCCACCTCCGCTCCGACGTTCGAGCAGCACTCACCAGCGCCGGAGCCGGGCAGGGCTTGCGCGTCCGCCTGGACCTCGACGCCGACCACCTGCGCGGCGAAGTCCGCGCCGCGCTGACCACCGCGGGCGCCGGTCAGGGCATGTCTGTCAACCTGCGCCTCGGAAACTCGATGCAGCTGCGCCGCGAAGTGGAAGCCGCGGTCCGCTGGGCGGCGTGGGGCCACCGCATCGAGATCCCCATCGGGCTCGCCGACCCCATGCAGCTGCGCCGCGACGTCTCCGCCGCAGTGCGGTGGGCGTCGATGAACCAGACCGTGCGCGTACGCGTCGTAGCAGACACCAGTGCGCTCACCACTCTGGGAAGCACTGTCGGGGGAGGCAGCAGCAACAAGGCGGACTTCGGACTGAACGGCCTCCTGGGACTGGCCACCGCCGCCATTCCCCTTGTCGCCGGACTGTCCACCAGCCTGGCGCCGTTGCCCGGGATGTTCGCAGCCGGCGGGACCGCGGCCGCCGCGTTCGGCATCGCCATCGCCGGGCAGATCGAACCGCTGTCGCAGGTCGCCGACGCACAGAAAAAGTACGAGGAAGCCGTTCGCGACAACGGCCGCTCCTCCAAAGAGGCGATGCAGGCGCAGCTCGCCTACCAGAAGATGCTGACCGCCCTGCCGCCCGCGACGCAGTCCGCAGCAATCGCTCTGGCAGGTCTGAAGCAGGACTTCAGCGAGTGGTCGGATTCGATGGCCGGATTCACGATGGTCCCGGTCACCAAGGGCATCACCATCCTGGACACGCTCATTCCGCGTCTCACCCCGCACGTGCAGTCCGCGTCCAGCCAGCTCGACAGGCTGCTGACCGTGGCGGGCGGCGCCGTGAACACGCCCGGCTTCGACGCCATGGCCAAGCGCTTCGAGACGTTCAGCGGTCGGCAGCTGGACGAGATGACCGACAAGGTCATTCACTTCATGCGTGTCCTGTCCGAGGGCGACGTAGGCGGCGGCGGGGCCATCCAGGAGTTCATGGCCTATGCCAAGGAGAACGGGCCAGCCGCACGCGAAGCGATCAGTGCGATCTCTGCCGCGCTCGTCACTCTCCTGCGGGGTGCTGCGGAGGCCGGCCCGAGCATGCTGACCCTGGTCACCGCGGCCGCCAAGCTGGTGTCCGCGCTGCCCCCGGAGTTGGTCGGGATCATCATCCAGGTCGCGACCGCGCTGAAGCTCCTCCAGCTGTCCGGCGCCGGCATGGCCGCCCTCGCAGGTGGCGTCGCCGCGGTGTCCACCCGCATCACCGCCCTGACGGCCGTGTCCACGGCAGCGGGTGGCGGCCTCGCCGGGCTCCGCGCCGCGTTCATGTCCCTGGGCGTCGCCGCCCGGACCATGCTCATCGGCTCCGGCATCGGGATCCTGCTGGTAGTCCTGTCGCAGCTGTCGGAGATGAGCAAGAAGGCTCCGCCAGACGTCGACAAACTCACCACGTCGATGCGCTCCCTCGCGTCCACAGGGCAGGCGAGCGGCGAAGCGGCCCGCGTGTTCGGCAAGGACCTGTCCGGGCTCGCCGACGCCTTGCAGAAGGTGAAGGACCCGAAGGGCTTGGACCAGGTCCAGCAGTCCATCGTAAGCTTCTTCGGCACCGACTCCACCCCTATTGCGGACGCCAAGAAGGACATCGACGCCCTCGACAAGAGCCTCGCCGGGCTGGTGAAGAACGGTCAGGCGGACCTGGCGGCGGCCTCCCTGGAGCAGATCACCCAGAGGCTGAAGAAGCAGGGACACTCCGCCAAGGAGATCAAATCCCAACTGGACGACTACAAGTCCGCGCTCGCCGACGCCGCCTTCGAGCAGGAAATGGCAGCCGAAGCCATGGGCGTCTTCGGCTCAGCGGCACAGGACACCCAGTCAAAGCTCGACGCCCAGAAGGCCTCCGCCGACGGCCTCCGCCAGAGCATCCAGGCCCTGAACGACGTCAACCGAGCCGCCGGCAGCGCCATGAGCGCCTTCGAAGAGTCCGTCGACAACGCCATCGCAGCTGCCAAAGACCACGCCGGCACGCTCAAAATGACCAACGGCGAACTCAACCTGGGATCAGAGAAGGCCCGCGAGTCGGAGAAGGCCCTGTCCGACCTGGCCGCCGACACCGACGCCGCGGCAGCAGCGGCCCGGGAGCAGGGCAAGTCGTGGGGCTACGTGCAGGGCATCATGACCCGCGGCCAGAAGACCTTCTCGGACGCGGCACAGAAGATGGGCCTCACAAAGGAACAGGCCGACGCCCTCGCCCAGTCCTACATCTCCATCCCCGACAGCAAGACCACGCTGGTGGAGATGCGCACCGAGGACGCCATCTCCGGCCTCACCTCGGTCATCGAGGCCATCCAGAAGACCCCGGACGCCAAGTCCGTCACGGTCAAGGCCCTCACCGACGACGCGATCCTCCAGCTGACCGAGCTCGGCTTCTCGGTCACCACCCTGAAGGACGGCTCCTTCAAGGTCACCGCGAACACGGCCACCGCGCAGGAAGGCCTGACGTCTCTTCAAGCCGTCCGTGACGGCCTCAAAGACAAGACGATCAAGCTGGACACGCAGACCGCCGACGCGATCACCGATCTCGAGGCAGTCCAGGCGAAGGTCAAGGGCACCAACGGCAAGACCATCACGATGAAGGCGCCGACCGCAGCCGCGCGGGAGCAGCTCACCCTCCTCGGATTCAAGATCAAGGACACCAAGGGCAAGAACGTCCAGATCACCGTCCCGACCGGCACGCAGCGCGCCAACGTGGGCGCCCTCGCCGCCACCATCGCTGGCCTGCGGGACCGCTCGATCACCATCACCACCAGCTACGTCATCAAGGGCAACCCGAACGTCGCCTCCGGCACCTACCTTGGCTCCACCGCAGGCCGATCGGCCGACGGAAACATCTACGCCGGCGCGCGTGTGCAGCGCTTCGCCTCGGGCGGGATGCGCGAAAACCACGTCGCGCAGATCGCCCGCCCACAGCCTGACCTGCGGATATGGGCGGAGCCGGAGACTCAGGGCGAGGCCTACGTTCCTTTCGCCCCGTCGAAGCGGGTCCGCTCCCGCGCCATCACCGAGGAAGTCGTCCGGCGACTGGGGGGCGACCCGGCCAGCATCCAGTGGAACGCCAACGGCTCCGTCACCGACTGGCGCTACGACCCCCAGACCGGCTCCCTGTACTCCCCGTCCGACGCCGGCCAGGCCGGAAACAAGACGCGCAAGGTCAAGGGCAAAGAGGTCGCCTACTTCGATATCGGCGCCGTCGAAAAGAAGATCAAGTCTGCGTCGATGGCCACCAACGCCTGGAACAAGGACCTCGAGAAGGTCGCCGACCGGGTCGGTGGTGACGTTGCCGAGGCTCTCGCCTCCATGGGGGAGGAAGGCCGCAAGCTCGCCGACAAGATGGCCAACGGCTCCACCAAGTACATCAACGACATGGCGTCCGCTCTGCGCAACCTTCAGTCCACGGCCAAAGCCTCCCTGACGGACTACACGCGCCAGTTGACCAAGGCGAACACCCTCAACAAGACGTTCTCCGACAACCTCGCCACCCTCGCCGCGCAGGGCTTCGGCGACCTTGCCGGACAGCTCGCCTCCCAGAACGACGAAGCCGCCCAGCAGCTCGCCGCGGCCGCCGTGAAGGACAAGGGCAAGGCGACGTCCGCAAACGCGCAGGCCAAGGCCGCCAACACGGCCCTTACCTCCGAGCAGGTGTCCGAACTCGTGCAGATCATCGCGGCGATCAGCACCAGCACGACCGGCATCCACGATGTGGCCGGGAAGACGGGTCTGGGCGAAGACGAGATCATCTCGGTCGCCACCAAGGCCAAAACACAGATCACCAAGTCCCTCGGCTCGAGGGCCACCAAGTTCCTCACCGACCTGGGCCGGGCCGGGCAGGGCCTGTCCTACGCCAACGGCGGCATCCGCGCCGGCATGTACGCCACCCAGGGCGGCATCATCCGCTTCGCCGAACCCGAGACCCACGGCGAGGCACTGATCCCCCTCGGGCCGAACAAGCGCCGCGCTGCGATGCCCGTCCTGGCCGACGTCGCCCACCGGTTCGGAGTCGGCATCACGGACGCCGCCGCATCCCGCCCGGTCGTCATCGTCCAGGGGTCCGGCGACACCCACGTCAGCGTCACCGCGGTCCGCTCCGGCGCCACCGCATCAGACATCGGATCGCAGGTCGGACGGTCCGTCCGCCGTGCCCGCAGGGGAGGGGTGGCAGCCCGTGCCGGATCCTGAGCTCGCAGACTGGCAGTACGACCTGGGTGGCGTCGTCATCGGGACGGGCACCAATGTCAACGTCATCGAGACCACCGGCCTGGGCCGTCCACCGGTCCGGGACAACGACGCCGACCAGCCGTCCATGGACGGGATGTTCGCCGGCCCGGACTACTGGGCCGGCCGCCAGGTCCAGATCGATGCCGCCATCAACACGCCCGGACAGCCGGACGCCTGCCACGACGTGATCGCCGCCCTCCAGGCCGCCGCCGATACGGCCGCGGTACGTCTGGTCGGCGGCCAGGGCATGACGTTCCGGCTGAAGCGGCCCGGCCGGCCCGTGAAGCGGCTGACCGGCCGGATGCGGAAGCTCGACCCCGAGTTCAGCCGGGCCATCCACGGCTACGTCCCCCTCGACATCGAGCTTCTGGCCCACGACCCCACGTTCTACGCCGACACCGAGACCACCACCGAACTCCCCCTCGGATGGCTCACCGGCGGCGGCTTCGCCGCACCGATCGTCGCCCCCATCTTCGTGCAGGACGGAACCGTCGCCGCCGACCGGCCCGGCTGGGTCACCAACTTGGGGGACGCCGAGGCCTGGCCAGTCATCCGCATCACCGGCCCCTGCGCCAACGTGACCATCACCAACGTCGCGTCGGGCCGCACCCTTGCCCTGCCCACGCTGGAACTGGACGCCGACCAGTGGGTGGAGATCGACACCCGGCCCGGCTACCGGACCGTCACCTGGGACAACGGCGGCAACGCATCCACCTACCTCAGTCCGGGCTCCCGCCTCGACCTTTTCTCCCTGCCGCCCGGCCAGTCCGAGATGCGCTGGACCGCTTTCGATGCCACCAACACCGCCCGCCTCCGCCTGACCTGGCGCGACGCCTACATCGCCCTGTGAGGACGACATGACCCTCTACCCGGTGCCGATCCTCACCAACGGGGCAACGCACTCAGCCGAACAGTTCCGCGCCATGGTCCAGGACCTCGCCCGCGGCAGCGAGGGAATCACCGCAGGCACCGACCTGAAGGTCACCCAGCTCGGGACCCCGGGCGGGGGCGTGCAGATCGCCGAAGGATCCGCCGTCGTCCGCGGCCGCGTCAGCGCCTTCCAGGGCAGCTACTCCGCCCGCAACCAGGGATCCTCCACCGTCAGCATCGCTGCCCAGGGCGCCGGCTCCGGCCGCTCCGACATGGTCATCCTGCGCGTAGAGGACCCCGAGTACGAGGGAACCCTCGACCCGGCCACCCAGGCGATCAACTACTTCCAGGTCCTCTCCAACGTCTCTTCCAGCGCCACCACCATCCCCGGCGGCCTCACCGGGATCCCTCTGGCCCGCATCGACATTCCCGCGTCCACATCGACCATCACCAACGCGATGATCGTGGACCTGCGGCAGATCGCGAACCCCCGCCGGGATCGCACCCAGTACATTCACTCGCCTACCGGCACTTCCACCGCCATCAGCAACACCAACGGATCCTTCAGCTATTTCTCCAGCGAGGCCGGCTGGAACGTTGCCGTACCGGCGTGGGCGTCCAAGGCCGTCATCACCGTCGATATTGCCCAGCTTCGCTATTCGTCCAACCAGTTCACTGGCTACCTGCGCGCGAACTTCGGCTCCTCGCTCAGCCTCCAGCAGGTGATCCTGGACGACAACCAGACGGGCGTCCGCCGGGCCGCCATGTTCGTCGCCGACACGCTGACACTGCCCGACGCCTACCGCGGCACCACCCAGCTCCTGCGCGCGCAAGCCACCGGCACCACCGGCAACGTCGGCACCGTCACCGTCGACGTCTCCACGACGTTCCGCTACGACGTCGAATTCCAAGAGGCCCCCAGGTGACCGTCACCCCGCCCGTCCGGGTCCTCACCCAGCACGCCCTTACCGGCGAATGGCTGTCCAACAGCCTCCCCGTCATCGACCTGGAGTACGGGCCCGAACTCTCCGGACCGGGCAACCTGTCCGGGAAGCTGTCGCCGCGGCTGGTGTCGTCCAATCCGTCACTGGCCGACCCCGGCACCACCTGCATCTACGTGGAGTCCTCCGACGGCGAAATCCAGTGGGGCGGTCTGGTCTGGCACGGCGAAATCCAGGGGGGCGCCTTCTCCTTCGAGGCAGCGTCCTGGTCGTCCTACTTGCAAAAGCGCTTCGACCTGGACGGAGAACACGGCGGACGCGGCCCCTACGTCAACGCCGACCGATGCGACGTCATCCGCAACGCCTGGGAGTACGCGCAGTCCATCCCCGACGGAGACCTGGGAGTCATCGTCGACGACACCGTCTCCACCTCCACGATCGGCACCCCGGCAGAGCCCTACCACTCCTACTGGTACGACCTGAAGTCCCTGGGCTCCCAAGTCGACGAGATGGTCACCGACCAGGCCACCCCCGAATACACGTGTACCACCACCTGGAACAGCGACAAGAGCGACGTCGTCAAACGGATCCGACTGGGCTGGCCACGCCTGGGACGCCGGCGCACGGACATCCAGTTCGCCTCCGGAATCAACATCATCGAAGACCCCTCCAAGACGATGGCAGGCGACGACTACGCCCAGGTCGTCATCGGAACCGGAGCCGGTGACGGCAGCGCCAAACTGCGGCAGATCTCCGCCGTCCGTAACGGCCGCCTCCGCCTTGAGGCCGGGGCTTCCTTCCCCGAACTGAACGGCAACGACACCCTCGCCCGGCGCACCGACTGGGAACGCGCCTGGCGGCAGTCCATGGGATCGGTCGGACAGGTAACCCTCCGCAACACCGACACGGCCCCCTACGGGTCGTGGCAGGTCGGAGACGACGTCTACACCCGGGTCCACAACGACTGGACCGACTACTCCGGCTGGTGCCGTGTCATCGGCTGGACCATCAAGCCCGCCACGACGGGAGGCCCGCAGGCCGTGATCGACCTGAAACCGTCCGAGATGTACCAGTACGGAGGCGTGTGATGGACATCGGCCGTGAACTCCAGCAGCTACGGGCCAAGCTGGAGGCGATCGAACGCTCCGCCCGGCTCTCCCACGCCTCCCTCGACAACACGGCCATCACCGTGAAGGACGGCACCGGCACAGTCCGGGGAGCGATCGGCATGCAGCCCGACGGAACCATCGGCCTCATCGCCGTCGACGGCCCCCCGCCCGGCGCCCCCACCGCACCGATCGTCACCCCGTCGATCGGTGGCCTGCGCATCGTCTGGGACGGCGCACTCGCCGACGGCACCCCGCTGCCCGCCGACTTCGACCACGTCGCCGTCCACGTCTCCACCAGCCCCGGCTACACCCCCTCCGCGGCCACATTCGTCGGGACCATCACCCGCTCCGGCACCGGCGGTATGCTCCCCGTCACACCCCTGCCGTACGTGGCGCACTACGTCGTCCTGACCGCAGTGAACTCCTCCGGCATTGCAGGCGCAGCATCCGCCGAGACCGCGGCCACTCCGGTCCAGGTTGAAGGGCCCGACCTCACCGCAGGATCCGTCACCGCAGCCGCCATCGAAGCCGGGGCCATCACCGCGGAGAAACTCGAGGCCATCCTCCAGCTCGCCACCCGCATCGTCGCCGGCAACCCATCCGGGGCCCGAGTCGAACTGAACGAGGACGGCCTGCGCGTCTACGACGGTTCGAACGTCCTCGTCATCCAGTTCAACTCCGCCGACGGGTCCGCGGTGTTCACCGGCGACATCACCGGCTCCGACATCAGCGGCTCCACCGTCACCGGAGGTCTGTTCCAGACCGACACCACCGGCGAACGTGTCGTCATCAACGAAGGCGACAACAACGACATCCGCATCTACAACGCCGCCAACACCCTGGTCGGCGTGTTCAGTAAGGACGGCGTTGGATGGAAAGGCACCAACGGATCCGTACTCAGTCTCAACGCGAACGCAACCCTTCCGAACCTCCTCTGGCGCAACTCCACCCTCACCAAGTCGGCTACCATCCAAGCTTTCCAAGACGGCAGCGGAAACATTGCGCTGGAGACGGTGACCAGCAAGTTCGCCGACGGCGGCCCCTACACTGACCTGATCTGGCACCAGTACATGGGCAAGGACGTGGCGTTCATCGAACGCATGCGCGACGACGGCGCTTTCACCACCTACATCGGCGGCGCCCTCTCCCTCGCGCCCGGGTATGCCCGGCTACAACTCAACAACACCGACAGCCCCACGCAGACAAGCAAGTTGTCGATGGAACCCGCCCTCGGGTACGTCGACAACGCCCGCTTCCAGGTCCTCGCCCCCGCATCCAGCAACACCGCTCTGTACGCCCAGGCAGCTACCGGACACACCGGGAACCTGCTTCGTCTCTACCGGGACGCCGATAAGTTCACCGTGGATACCAACGGCAATACCGTCGTCGCGGGCACCGTCCTACGCGAAACAGCCTGGAGCAGCCTCTCCTACGCCACCGGCTGGGCCGGATACGGCAGCCCCTACGGCAGCGGCCGCTACCGCCTCAACACCCGCGGCGGCGTCGACCTCCGCGACCTGATCCGACGCACCGCAGCCACCACCATCGCCAACGGCGAGACCGTCGCCACCCTCCCCGTCGGATACCGGCCCACCACCACCATCCAGTGGAAGCAGCTCGCCGGCGACGCAGGAGGCGTCGTCTCCGTCAACGTCGCAACCACCGGCGCCATCACCCTGACCGGCATGAACGCCGCAGCCATCACCTACCTCAGCACCGGCTCCGGATTCCTCTCCCTGAACAACCACGCCTTCCCCCTGGACGCCTGATCCCGCAAGCCCGCCAATACCAGGGGCAACACGCCGCCCGCACGCCCGTACCCTGATCAGCAGGGCGACCCTCCGCCCTGCACCACCCCCGAGGGACGACCACACCACAGTGGTCCGCAACGCTTCAGACGGCTCTGGGCGCGGGGAGTGCAGGAGTCCGGGCGAGTGCCCGATCTCGACATCAGACGGTATGACGTGACCGGCCCATTCGGCCGGCACCTCGTGCTGGACCCGCGCAGCCTGGCTTACCGGCCGCGCCCTGCCGGCCGCCGTCTACACCCCACCGAGTGGGCACCCAAAATCCCAGTCCTGAATCAGCAGAGCCTGTTGTCCCAGGGCATCCACACCAGCCGCCGGTACATCGGCGTCGATGACCTAGATGCCCTCGGATCCTGCACCGGCAACGCCGCCACCGCCGCCGTATCGATCCTCCACGACACCGCCACCCTCGAGGCCGCCGACCTCGGCACCACCGACCCGGCGGCCGCAGAGCTGTGGGCGATCGACCTGTACGCCGAAGCCACCACCCACGACCAGTGGCACGACCAAACCTGGCCGTCCGTGGACTGCGGATCCTCCGGCCTCGGCGTCGCCAAGGCACTCAAAGCCCGCGGCCTGATCGACTCATACCGGCACGCCACCACCGCAGAGGAGCTCTGCACCCTCCTCCAGACCGGGCCCGTCCTGATGGGGATGCCGTGGCACGAAGACTTCTTCGACCCGCCCGGCCGGACCGCGCTCCTGGACGACCTCCCCAACTGGCAGAACTCTCCCATCGCCGGCGGCCACGAAGTCTGCATCACCGCCCTCGAGCACCTCACCTACACCGCGGACGGCGGGCTCGACTACCCCCACACCATCCTGCGGGTCGTCAACTCCTGGTCAGCGGCCTGGGGCGACCACGGCTTCTTCCGCCTCTCCCTCGCCGCATACCGCGAGCTTCGCAACCAGATCGACCTCATCCAACCCCGCCTCACCAGCAACCGCTGACCGGCGCCCCACGAAGGAGACCCACGATGGGCGAGCCCCGACCCCTCGAGGACGACATAAGCCAGGACCGGCAAGCCGCCCTCCTGACCGCCACCGGCAACGGCCCCACCGTCCGCAACGAAGAAGAGCTCCTGGCCGACAAGTACGGTCCGGCCGACTCCCACGGCGTATACGGACTCCCCGCCGACGACGACGGCGACGAGGTCACGGGCGACCCGCTGGACGACCAGCCGCGGCGGCTCGGCGGAAACACCGGCGGCCTCGAGAAGATGGTCTCCGCCATGGAGACGTGGCTCGGCCTGGGCGAGCCTAACGTCATCCAGGAGTGGTACCGCCAGCGCAACGGCAACGCCTACGCCGGGAACTTCGCCTGGTGCAACGCCACCATCACCCGCGCCGCCTACGACTCCGACAACTACACAGCCGTCTGCTTCGGCATGGACTGGGCGTACACCGTCGCCCATGCGGCCCGCTTCAACACGGACAAGCAGTGGACCGCGATGACCAACGGCATCCTGAAGTCCGGGATTCGCCGCGGCGACATCGTCTTCTTCGACTGGGACGGCACATCCGAGATCGGCAAGATCGACCACGTCGGCATCGTTACCAGCGTTTCCAGCGACGGCAAGTACGTGTACACGATCGAGGGCAACACGGCGAACGTGTGCGCCCGCCGCGTCCGCGTCGTCGCCGACATCGCAGGCTTCGGCCGCCCCAAGTACCCGACCCCCGGCCCCGTAACAGCGGCCACCCCGGCCCGCTACAAGGTCACCATCAACGGCCTCGAATACGGATACGGAGCCAAGGGAGACCACATCACCAAGGTCGGCCAGGCGCTGGTGAAGGCCGGATTCGGCAAGCACTACACCGAAGGACCCGGATCGGCCTGGTCCGACGCCGACACCCGCAACTTCAGCGACTTCCAGAAGTCCCTGGGATACAAGGGCACCGCGGCCGGACAGGACGCCGACGGCATCCCGGGATCGTCCAGCCTGAAGAAGCTCCTCGGCACCCTTCCGGTCAAGCCCGCCGCCCCGGCACCGGCCAAGCCGACCGCTCCGATCTACCAGCCGTACCCCGGCAAGGCCTTCTTCCACGCCGGCCGCTACTCGCCGATCATCACCGCCCTCGGCCGACGCCTGGTCGCCCTCGGCTACGGCCGCCACTACTCCACCGGACCTGGACCGAACTGGACCAACGCCGACCGGTGGAACGTCCGCGACTACCAGCGCGCACAGGGCTGGACCGGCGACGACGCCGACGGCTACCCGGGCCCCGAGACGTGGAAGCGCCTCAAGGTTCCCAAGATCTGACCACCCCCCTCCACCACCCACCCACCGAAGGAACCCGACATGCAGCCCACCCTCGACGCCTCCTACTGGCTCGGCCTCGCCGTCAGCTTCGTCCTGCCGGTCCTCGTCGGCCTCGTCACCACCCGCGTCACCCACCCCGGCGCAAAGGCCGTCATCCTGCTCTTCCTCACCGCCCTCAACGGCTTCCTCGTCGAACTCGGCAACGGCGGCGACGACTACAGCGTCGGATCCGCCGTGATCCTGTCGGCTGTGTCCTTCGTGATCTCCGTGGCATCGCACTTCGGCCTGTGGAAGCCGTCCGGCGTCAGCGGCAAGGCCCAGGACGTCGGTGCCCGCAGCGTCAGAAGCGCGGCCTGACCGTGACCACCCGGCACGCCTGCCGTCGTCTGGCAGCGGCGCAGGCGTGCCCCACCACCAGCAAGGAGCGGCACCGGTGAACGAGCTGTCGGGCGTGACCCTGCTGATGCAGGGCGGGGCCTGGACCATCGTTGCCTTCGTGGTGCTGCTCGTCTTCCGGGGCAATCTCGTACCCCGGGCCGTCCTCGAGGACGTCCGTAAGGACCGCGACGCTCGCGTCGCTGAAGCCCTCGCAGAGCGGGACATCTGGCGTGAAGCCCACAAGGAGAGCGAAGCCGCACGACTGGACGCGCAAGGACAGGCCGGTGAGCTGCTGGAACTCTCCCGCACCGCCTACACGGTCCTGCGCGCGATACGGGGGGAGGTGCCAGGGGATGCGATGGATTCGCCGGTTGCTGCGCCGCCGTCCTGAGCCCGCCCCCCAGCGCCCGGACACGCCTGGCCAGAAGGCCGCAGAGAAGGCGCTCACACGGGCCCAGATGGCCCGCCGGGAAGTTCAAGCCCAGCGGTCGGCGGTATCGCAGGTCGCGTCGCGCCTGGCACGAGAGCGGGAGCGCAACCATTTCGCGGAAATGTTCCGCGACGCCTTCGGAGGGAGGGCTAGCTGATGGAAATGGACTCCGCGCAACTCGCGAACGTCTGCGCCTCGGGGCTGGTCGCCCTGTGCTGCACCATCTTCGCCATCGTCTACCACCTGCACGCGCCCTGGCAGTCCACGCCCGTGGGCCGGCACGTCATGACGTTCACGCTCGCCATAGGGGCACTGGCCGCATACACGGTGCTGGTGTCGGTATGGCCGGACGGCGTGGTCGCCACCGTGATGCGCGTCGCCCGCGTCCTGCTGCTCCTGGCCATCGCAGCGCTGGTGATCCAGCGCACCCGCATGGTTTTGACCGCCCAGCACAACGGCGTCCTCCTCGCCGAGAACGAAACACGCGACGACTCTGCGACCTGAACGGGAGCACGACCATGACCACGGTGACTGGGAAGCTGATCGGAGCCACTGCCGGGCAGCGTACGGAGATGAAGGCCACCCTGGTCGACGTGACGGGCAAGCCGGCCGTCGGTTACGTGGAGAGTGTGCCCGGCGAGGTCGTACGGCCCGTGGTCATCACTCCGGATCCCGATGGGGACTGGACGGTCGAACTCACCCCGAACGAGCTCATCCAGTCCGATGCCGGGGACACTCTGTGGGCGATCCAGGAGGGCCGCGCCACGGACGGCACGCCCATCCGCACGTACGTGTCCGTCCCCGCCACCGGAAGCTACTGGGCCGGATCCATCCGCGCCGACCTCTCCGACACCCAGACCGGTCAGAGCGCCGTCGTCTTCCTCGCCGGGCAATCGGGCCCCTCCGGCCCCCAGGGTGAACCTGGCCCCGCTGGTGAGACCGGTCCCGCCGGACCAACGGGAGCCCAGGGGCCGAAGGGCGACCCCGGAGACCAGGGCCCCGCAGGAGCCACCGGTGCTACAGGCCCGGCCGGGACCACCGGCGCCCAAGGGCCCAAAGGAGACACGGGAGACCCCGGCCCGCAAGGTCCCGCAGGAGCCACCGGCCCGCAAGGACCGACCGGACTGACCGGAGACACCGGCCCCACGGGCTCGCAAGGACCTAAGGGCGACACCGGCGCGACCGGACCGCAGGGGATGACCGGCCTGACCGGCGCTACCGGTGATCCCGGCCCCCAGGGACCCGCAGGAGCCACCGGGCCCCAAGGACCGACCGGCCCGCAACCGGCCCTTGGCGCGGCCGGCGCCGGCGACACCATCGCCCTGAAGTCCACCGACCCGACCACCACCAATGCGCGCACCCCGACCGCCCACGCCAGCAGCCACGCATCCGGCGGATCTGACCCGGTCGCCGTCGCCCAATCCCAAGTGACCGGCCTGACCACCGCGCTCGCCAGCCTTCTGCCGCTTGCCGGCGGCACCATGACCGGCACCCAGAACGCCACCCTGGCCAGCTCAACAACAGTTGCACAGGCCTCCCTTTCCTCCGGCGACACCTTCGACCGGTACCGGCGCGACACCTCGGGACGGCAAGAATGGGGGTCTGGCAGCGCGGCAAGGGACACCAATCTGTACCGATCCGCCGCCGACACCCTCGCCACCGACGACAGCCTCAACGTGGGCGCCAATCTGGCTGTGACGGGCTACGCGCTGGGGCAGGACACTCCCGCAGCTCACGGGGTCGCTGCTTGGTGCTATGACCCGGCGTTGGCGGTCAACTCGACGTCGCTGACCAGCGGCACCCTGTACCTCGTGCGCGTCAACGTCGCTGCCGCCGTCACCGCCACGAAGCTCTACTGGTGGGCGGGGAATTCCGGGTCAGGCGCCGTCGCCAGCCAGAACGTGGTCGGCCTGTACAACTCGAGCGGCACGCTCCTGGCTTCGACGAACGTGGACTCCGCGATCTCGTCGGCCGGTCTGAAGACGACAACGATCACTGGGCAGGCGCTGACAGCCGGGTCGTACTACTGGGTGGCCCTGCTGTTCAACGCTTCGGTGCCGCCGACGCTGACCAGGGCTTCTGGTTGGACCGGTGTGGACGCGGCCGCGAACCTGGGCCTGAGTGCGGCGGGGTTCCGGTTCGCGACGAACGGGACTGGCAGGACGGCACTGCCTTCGACGATCACCCCGGCATCGAATGTGGGGACGGACTTCGCCGGGCCGTGGGCTGCGGTGGGCGCGTGACCGCCTCACGGGTGGGATGACCTGGGGGTCTGTCCTACAACTTTGGGAATCAAATAACTTGATCAAGCTCACGCTTGCGACCTGGGGAAACGTCCCTGGCTGAGGCTGTCCCGCACCCCCGGCAACACTGCTCAACAGGCCTCTCGCACCTGGAAAAGATCTACAGACTCCCGGCCGCCGATCCCTGCCCGGTCGGGCTGGCCGACGGTACGTACGATGGGCTGGTGAACCAGTCGATGCCGGTCCCGCCCGCTCCCGTGTGTCCGCCGGCGCAGGTCGGTCCGTGTACGGGGTGCGGCCATCCCACGCACCGGTACGGGCCGGGCGGGTGCCCGCTGTGCGTGCTGTGCCTCGCGCGGGTGGAGGCGGGGCGGGCGAAGAAGCAGGCTGCGGTCTAAGTCTGCTGCCCCCGGTTGTCGGTGGGGCCGGGTAGCGTTGTCGTGAGTTCGGATCACCCGCAGGCCCAGAGTGCCCGCGAACCCGCCTGGGTGGTCCCGGCACGATGGAGGCCTCTGTGGCCAAATCCAACTTCAACTTCGACGACCGCGCCCTGAAGAAGGCCGTCGCCGATGGCGTTCGCAAGATGGCATCTGATCTGACCAAGGGTCTGAACGCTCTGACCGCTCAGTACCAGGGCAGGCCGCTGGCGGAGATAAAGCCGCAGATCCAGCGAGTGTGGGCGAAGCACTCCGGCGGAGGGAAGGTCACGGATCCGGAGCTGACGCAGTTCGCGGAGCAGATCCAGGCTGGCGGCCGGGTCGAAGTCCGCATGAAGTAGCGTGCGTAATGGTGCCCCGGCCTGCTTTCCTCAGGCCGGGGCACCGTTGTCTGCTCACTCGGTGGTGAGGGTCTGCATGGGGTAGTTCACGGCCCGGGTAGGCGGCGGGTAGTCGGCGTCGGCTCCACCGGTGAGCAGGGCCAGGGACCAAGTGGTCGTGACGTGCTCGAAGGCTTGCCGGGTTCGGTGGTAGTCGTCCGCTGCGGCCTTGATGTATCGGGCGGCGGCTGTGCTGTATCGGGTGACCTCGCTGGTGCAGGTAAGGATGTCGCCGAGCAGCGAGTCGACGGCCAGGTACCACTGGTTGAACATCTGGGCATGTTCGCGAAGCATGTCGCGGGTCATGTCCTGCCCGAACTCGGTCTCGTGCCACCGGACGTGCTCGATGGCCAGGGCGTCGAAGCAGTCGCGGAGGCCGCTGTCGTGGACGGCGGCTTCGTAATCGGAGATGGCGCGAGTCTCGCTGGGCGTGAATGCCTCGGTGCCGTACTCGTAGATGTCCAGGTCGGCCATGGCTGGTGTCCTCACTGCTCGGTGGCTCGGTCGGTCGGCTCCTGGTTGGCGCGCATGGCGGCTTCCTGCCGGGCCCTCGCGTCGCGAAGGGGGGCATCGTCCAGGGGCTCGGGCCGGTTGTTGCGGATGGACTTGCGGAGTTCGTTGACCCTGGCGGAGCGAAGGGCGTCCAGGCGGTTGGCCTCAAACTCATCCGACCGCTTCTTGGTGGCCTCGTCGGCCGGGTCCAGGGCGAGGTTGATGGATCCTTCGGTGCCGTCCGTGTACGCGGTGTACGTGACTTCCGTGACGTCCCAGCTGGTGTCGCCGATATCGGGATCCGCGAACTCGACCCGGTCGCCCTTCCGTGGCACGGCGGGCATTTGCACGGTCCAGTCGACGTGGGGGAAGTGCAGGTTGATTTCGTAGCTCACGGCCGGTGTCCTTACTTCTCGGTGGTCTCGTAGATGGCCCGGGTCTGGGATGTACGGGTCAGGATTCCTGTGGCAGCAATCCTGCGCAGGACGGCGCGAGCCCGCTTGTCGTCCACGCCGTGCCCGGCCAAGCCCAGCGTGGTGACCGTTCGGGTGGCGTCCCACACGCCGCCCTCCTCCTTGACCGCCTTCGTCACGATCTGCTGATGCGTCATCTGGACACGGGTCTTCCGTATCGTCTCCGCCAGATCCTCGACGGCTTTCCGCATCCGCTCCGTCTGTTCCGGGGAGAACGCCCCTTCGTTGATCTGCTTCTCGAGGCTCTCGCTCACCTGCTTGAGCCGGTCGACGTCTGGCAGGGCCTGCGGCTCCGACGGAACGATCATGTGCGGGTATGCGGCGTTGAGGGCTGCGATCACGCGTCGGCGGGCCTCGCCGAGACTGATGCCTTCGGGCAGTCCGGGCCAGGCGGCGTCGAATGCGGCGTCGATGGCTTCGTCGGGGAGGCTGGCCGCTTTCACGCCGGCCGGGACGATGGAGGCGAGGCGGCGGCCGCGGCGGGTGATGTGGGTGATGGTGCCTTCGTAGTGGGCGTCGTCGACCAGGTCGCCGAGTTGGGCTCGGACGTCTTCGATGCCGAGTTCGTTCTCTGCCATGCCCGAACCTTAAGGTTCGCAAGGTTATGGGCGCAAGGGGTTCGCCGGACCTCGGCCCTTTGATGTCGGGCGAGGCCTTCGCGCGGAGAATGGCTCCTGACGAAGAATCTGACGGTCCATGAGGCGCGATAAGCTCACATATCACCAGGGAAGATCAGTAGAATGTGACCATGACTCAGACCGGTGACGACCTGGTGCAGTTCCTGCGCGCCCGCCTGGATGAAGACGAGCAACTCGCCCAAGCAGCCACGCCAGGACCATGGACGCAGTCCGGGATCGGCGACTACGGCTGGACCGTCAGCTTCAGCCAGCCAGGCTCCGGGGTGGAGACCGCCGACAGCGACCAGGGCCGCGCCGACGCCGACTTCATCGCCTCCCACGATCCGGCGCGCGTGCTGGCTGAGATCGCCTCCAAGATGAGCATCCTCACCGACTACACCAAAGAGCAGTGGGTGATGGAGCAGGGCCACCGCACCGGCTGGACCGAAGGCGGCCAGTCCGTACGGGAGTACCTCATCAAGGGGTGGGCCGCGCTCTACGAGAGTCACCCCGACTACCGTCAGGAGTGGCGGCGACCGTGAGCACCGACCGCCTGCCCGCCAGACCCGACGAACCGCTGCTGCTGCCCGAGCAGTTCGACGACGACCTCCGCGCCCGCATCGCCGCCCTCGACGCCGCATCTGACGGACACGCGGCCGACCAGCGCCCCGACAACACCACCCGCGCCTACGAGGGCGACTGGAAGACCTGGACCGCATTCTGCTCCCAGCTCCAGATCCCGCCCACCGCAGCCACCCGCGGCACGCTGCGCGCCTTCGTCGACTACCTGTGGAACCGGGAGAAGCGCGCGTACTCCACCATCGACCGCAAGCTGGCCGGAGTCGTCGTGACGCTGCGGCGGCCGCCGTACAACGTCCTCGTCGACCCCGACGCAACCAGGGCGGCCCGCGAACTCCTGAAGGACTACCGGAAGAAGGCCGACGCAGCGGAGGAACCCACGCGCGGCCGCGGGAAGGCACCCGCCATGCGCCTGGTCGACCTCCGGCTGATCGTGTCCAAATGCGACACCGACATCTTCGGCCTCCGCGACCGGGCAATGATCCTGCTCGGGTTCTCCATCGCCGCCCGACGTGCCGAGTTGGCCGGCCTGCGGCTGCGGAACATCCGCGACGACGAACGCGGCCTCCTGGTCGACGTCCGCGTCTCCAAGACGGAGCCGCGCACCGTTGCCGTGCCGTACGGGCAGAACGTGGCGACCTGCCCCGTGAAGGCCTGGAACGCCTGGCGGGACGCCGCCTGCATCGTCGACCCTGACCGGCACGCCTTCCGCCGCATCCACCACACCGGATCCGTGCAGCCCCAAGGCCTCACCCCGCAGCGCGCTGGCGACCTCATCACCGCGGCCGGCCTGCGCGCCGGGTTCCAAGAACTCTTCACCGGGCACTCCGTGCGCTCCGGGATGGCCACCGAGGCACGCCGTGCCGGAAAGGACCGGAAGGCCATCGCAGCCGTAACCGGGCACGCGGATGGCTCAAAGGTCCTGGACGGCTACATGCAGATCGTCGACCAGTGGGATCCTGACGACAACGCCCTGATTGGAATCGGACTGTGAGCGATGCGCGCACGCTGCACGAGGAATTGGCTCAGGACCTGCTGGACGACATCACGGCCAGCCCGGCGGCAGCCGCCGTGTTCGCCGGTTGGCGTCGCCGATTCAAGGAGGGTGACTACGACCCCGCGTATGTCGCCCGGATCGGTCAGACACAGCGCGATCCTGCCTACTGGCCGCTGGAACAGGTGGCCGCATTCGTGGCCATCCACGCTGGCTTGATGGCCGGCCGGTTCGCTCACGTCGAAGTGGACGTCGGTCACTCTCCAGGACCAGACGCTGATCGGTCGGGCAACGCGGTAAAGCTTCAGGAAGCGCACCCTCTGTTCCACGCGGATCTGGACATGCACCAGAACGGGGCTGACTGCGACGGTTGGCTTTCCTGGGAGGAACCGATTGCCGTCAACAAGTCCAGCGGCCTAGGCCTGGTGACAGGGTGCGGCACCAGCCCGGTGGAAGTCATCATGCACGTGGATTCGCACGGCGTTCCTCTAGAAGTCGGTAGTTCCAAGGCGAGCCGGACCTACCTGCACCTGCTTCAGGAGGACGGCGTAGCCCGCTGGGCATACGGAGACGACCGCATCTACCTGCTGCTGAACGTGCAGCGCGTCCAGGCATGGGCCCGTGGCGCTCAGCAGGCTGCCTGATGAGCGGCCAGCAGTACAGCACGCCGTCGGTGCGGCAGTTGGCGTCGGTGGTGGAGCGCGTCGCGCCGCGGGATCCGGCGAAGTGGGACGGCAGGGAGAAGGCTCCGGGCGCGGGCGGCATCCCGGTCCAGGTGTCGGAGCAGCGGGCCCGGCAGCTGTGGATGGTGGTCGGCATGTACGGGCGGGCGGTGGGCCGGGAGGAGATGCCGAAGCGGGCGTCGCGGGAGTTGGCCCAGCTGTTCACGCCGCCGGCGCTGCGCGCGTTCTGGGCTCTGGCGGTGGCCGGGCAGTTGCGGCACTGGGAGAAGGACGTCGGCAAGGAGTTGCCAGTGGCGTCGCAGCGGGCGGTGCGGGACTGCCTGAAGGTGCTCGCCTCCTTGTCGGTGCCGGATCGCCTGGTGAAGTTGCCGCGGGTGGAGGAGCCGGGGCTGAAGCCGACGGTGGATCCACGGCAGTTGACGGCTGTGTACCGGGAGCTCGTCGACCTGGCGGGGAGCAGTCCGTTGGAGCGGGACGGGCGGGGTATTCGGGCGCAGGAGCGGGCCCGGCTGCTTGCGATGGTGTCGGTGGTGCTGGATACGGGGGCGCGGGTGGGGGAGTTGGAGCGGATGAACGTCGACGACCTGGGCCCGGGTCTGGGGATGGTGCGGGTGGTGCGGCGGCCGCAGCGTGCTGGGAAGGGGTATGAGGAGGTGGCGTTCCGGCTGGGGATCGCGCAGTCGACGGTGTCGAAGGTGATGGCGGGGCAGGATGCGCGGGCGTCGCATCAGCTGGCGCACGACATCCGTAGGGAGGTGGAGGAGGTGCAGGGGGCGGGTCCGCGGGTGGAGCGGTATGAGCTGTCGCATGCGGCCCGGGTGGCGTTGGAACGGTGGCTGGACGTCCGGCAGAGCCTGGTGGCGGACATCGAGGGCGGGAAGTCCGCTCTGTGGGTGACGGTGTTGCAGTCGAAGGCCGGACCGCCGGGGATCCGGATCCGTGCGCAGGGGTTGGGGCAGTCATACGCGCGAGGGGTGAACGTCCTGAACTGGCTGATGGCGGGCCAGCCGGGCTGGGAGCCGCTGCCAGTACGGATGGAGCAGCTCCGGCGTGCGGTCGACCCGATGCCGCTGGAGGACGAAGAGGGTCAGTAGTCCCCGTCGTAGCCGTACATATCGGGGGTATCTCCGCAGCAGGCCGGGCACATGCAGCAGCAGGAATTCTCCCGACCCGTGCATGGACCCGGAAGGTTCACGGCGAACCCGCTGCCGTCCTCGTGCGCCATCCGGCCGGGGCAGTACGGGCCGGGGTCGACGCATTCGCTGATCGCTCGCCGATGCGGTTCGCACCACGTGCGCATCGCCGTGTCCAGTTGCACGTCACCCCAGGCACCGCGATACAGCTGCGCGCGGTCGTCCCACGGGCACAGCGCTTCCACGCCGGGCAGCGGACACGAAGGCGGCCCGACGTATCCGTCGCGGGCGTCGGTGTACCAGGTGCGGCCGTCGGGTGCCCGCCAGTCGATCCACCGTCGTTTCTCGTACCTGGACTGCGCGTTGAACCAGTGCGCCGCCTTCACTCCGCACCGCTGGCACGTCCAGTTCCGCATGATCTCGTCCTGGTGCCCGGCCACCATGTGGTGGTCGCCCAGAAGCCCTTCCAGTTCCGCGGTCACGTACACGATGCTCCTGTAGTAAGGGCTAGCCGTGGGGGTGGCTGGTGGACACGTTCCGCATCCCGCAGACGCCGTTCTCCCAGAAGAGGACCGTTCCGCACACGGGGCAGTGGGGCTCGGGGGTGAGCGGTCCGTATGCGGCTTCCACGCTGGGCCTGGTGGCGGGTCGCATGTCGCCGGCGAACGGGAGGAGTACCACGTCTCCTGCGTAGGTGTAGGGGGTCTCTGCCCACGTCTCGGCGTCCTGGGTGCTGACCCACGGCCAGGGGTTCGGGTTCTCGTGTCCGATCTCGGTGGCAAGGTCGTCTGGTACTTCGACGAGCTGAGGCATGTGGTGCTCCTGGTCTGCGGTTTCAACTGAGGGTAGACCTGTGGTGAGTTGATCGGCTACGCTGCGCGTGCGCGTTCAGAGTGTTTTGAGGCCACTACCCCCAACCCGGGGCAGTGGCCTTCGTCGTACCCGGGGTCAGGTGCTACGAGGCTGCCAGTGCTTGGGATCGTTGCCGGTTCCGCAGCAGGTCGGGCAGTTCCCGGTGTCCGGGTCGCAGTTGGCGCAGCCGCTTCCGTTGCAGTCGGGGTGGGCGCCGTCGCCCTTGCAGGTTCGGCAGTCATACATGGGCGTCTCCTAGGCGGCGAGGTCAGTGTCTTCGGTGGTCAGCTTGCGTCGGGGGCGGTAGTCGGCGTCGTCCTGGTCGCGCTCCAGCTCGAACCAGATGAGGGCGGTCTCGTTGTGGTTGGGGGCGGTCGGGGTGGGCTCGTAGGTGGTGTTGGTCGGGCGGGTGAGGACGTAGCCGATCCTGTGGACCGTGTAACTGAGGATGTCCGACAGGAGGAACTTGCGTGCTGCCGTCATGCCCGTGGTGTCCTCGCCGGCGGCCTTCTTCTGGTCGATCTCGGCGGCGCGCAGGCGGCACATGGCGTGGACTTCGATGTCTCCGCCGCTGATCTGGCCGGTCTTGGAGATTTTCACGGCGGTGGTGCGGAGGTCGCTGATCTCGATGGTCCGCACGATGGGCTCGGTCTCGCCGGGCTTGAGGTGGGTGATGGTGACGGCGTGCTGCCGGTCGATGGCGCGGTACAGGTCAGCGAGGGTCTTGGTGCGGCTCTGGTTCTGGGTGAGCTTCATTGTGGTGCCCCCTCGCTGTGGTGTGGTTCCACCATAAGACATCAACCATTGCAATGCAATGGCGATGCGGGTAGTCTAGTTCCTGTTGGGGCGACGCCCCGGCCGCCAGCCACCATGGCGTTGCAATGAAAACTGGAGGAGACTGGCGTGGAAAACGCCCCCACGCGTCGCCCACCCACCACCACGGGCAAGCGGCGCCCACCGAGAGGACCACGCCACGTGCCCCGGCCCATCCGAGAGCGCCTGAAGACTGCCGCCGACCTGCTCCAGCAGACCGGCCACGACGACGAGGCAGCCGACGTCCGCGCAATCCTGGCCCCAGGAGGCTGGTCACTGCTGCGCGCACAGACCGCCGAACTCGGCAGCGCCTCCAACCTGCCCATCTACATGCCGAAGTCCCTCAAGGGCGCCCTCGTGGCGGCCGCAGCGGACCTGGGTGTGTCCCTGTCCGCCGTGGTCCGCGACGGCTTCCAGGCGGTGGTTGACGGGCAGTGGGTTCCGCCGAAGACGCCCCTCAACCGCGGCCGGGACCGCAAGCCGGCCGGGCCGTCGGCGAATCTGAACGTGCGGGTCCCGGATGCACTGCGCCAGCAGGTTGAGCCCATGCTGCCGAGCCTGAAGTCCGAACTCGGCTACCGCGTCTCTCTGGCCAGCATCGCCATCTCGTGGATGTGTGACGAGCTGGGGGTGGAGCGGACGTCCGAGGCCGACTCGGAGACGCTGAAGGTCGTCACGGACCGGCGGCTGGTGGACCACGTGGTGGCTGTCGCCGCCGAGCGGGGTGTCAGCCTCCAGAGCGTCATCGACGCGGGCATCCGGGCTCTGCTGGATGGTTCGTGGTCGCCGCAGGTCCCGGAGTGGCTGGCTGTGTCTGAGCGTCCCCGTGAGGGCGGCGTGTGGGCGGCCGATCCGGAGCAGGGTCCCCGTGGTCCGGTGCCCAAGGCGAAGGTGTCGATCGCGGTCGACGAGCGGCTGCTGTCGGGGCTTCGGGACTGGTGCGCGGAGCAGTCGGAGCAGTCTGAGCTGCCGTACTACCCGGGCATGGTTGCCGTCGCGATTTTGAAGGACCGTCTGGGCGAGCCGCCCAACCAGTAACCAGGCGGGCGGGGCCGGCCTGGACGCCGACAACCAGACCGGACCCCGCCCCCGATCGCACAACCCCCATAGGAGACCTCACGTGGCATCCGCCATCGAGGCCCCCGCCAGCACGACGGCGGAGGGCCCCACCTCGCACACCCAAAGCCAGCTGACCGCCCTCGCGCAGCTGCGGGAGCCGTTCCAGGCCAACCAGATCTCCAAGCTTCCGAAGATCACGTGCAACAAGTGCAGCAAGGCTCCGTACAAGGAGTGCGAGCACCACAAGAAGCAGAAGTGCGACGTCTGCAACAGCAAGATCACCACCGCGCACATGCACCTGGACTACGTGGGGCACGCCGAGCTGACCGGCCGGCTCCTCGCGGCCGATCCGCTGTGGACGTGGGAGCCACTGGCATTCGACACAGACGGGCTGCCGAAGTTCGACCACAACGGCGGTCTATGGATCCGCCTGACGGTCGCAGGACACGAACGGCTGGGCTACGGCGACGCACAGGGCAAGACCGGCCCGAACGCTGTGAAGGAAGCGATCGGGGACGCACTGCGGAACGCCGGCATGCGCTTCGGAGCCGCGCTGAACCTGTGGTCCAAGACCGAAATGGATGAGGCGACCGCCGAGAAGCACAACCTGGAGGCGCAGCCGTCACGCGAAGACCGGCTGGAAGACCTGTACGCGCTGATGCAGAAGCGATGGGGTCACCTCGAAGGGCTGCGGGCCGTAAAGGTCCAGGTCGGTGAGGAGTCCTTCCACGAATCGCAGGTCCAGGACGTCAACGGAAAAATCCGGCTGTTCGGAGAGCTGATCGACGAACGAATCCGGCAGCTTGTCCAGGAAGAGAAGGAGCAAGAGTTCCTGCGCCGGATGCGCAACGGATGGGACACCGTCAACGGCAACGAAGCCAGCCTGGCCGAGGCCAGGGCCAAGAACCTCCTGAACCTGGAGATCCCCGCGGGCCCGGACAAGGTGCCCACGCGCATCGAGACGCTCCTGACGGAGCGGATTGCGGAGTTGAAGTCGGCTCCCGGTCACGCCGAGAGGAGCGCCGCCTGATGGCCGGGCCCCGGATCGGTTCCCTCTTCTCCGGTACCGGCGCCCTGGACCTGGCCGTCATGGACGTCTTCGGCGGCCAGGTGGTGTGGCACTCGCAGTACGAGCCTCCGGACAAGAACGGCAAGGAAGACACCAACCAGTACGCCGCGAAGATCCTCGACCGGCACTGGCCCGACGTCCCGAACCTCGGCGACATCACGAAAGTCGATTGGCAGGCCGTCACCGACGCCCACGGGCCGATCGACATCCTCACCGGCGGCTTCCCCTGCACCGACGTCTCCTCAGCTGGCAAACGCGCCGGCCTCACACCCGACACCCGCTCCGGGCTGTGGAACCACATGGCGCACGCCATAGCAGTCCTCGAACCCCGATTGGTGATCATCGAAAATGTCGAAGGGCTCCTCTCGGCACCGGCTGACCGTGGACTGGGACTCGACGCTGAGGCTCTGGAAGAAGAGGCCCGAGCAGGACGGATTCTTCGAGCTGTTGGAGCCGTTCTCGGAGACCTGGCCAGCCTCGGGTTCCATGCGGAATGGGCACGCGTGGCAGCGTCGGAGGTCGGCGCTCCCCACGCCCGTAAGCGAGTCTTCGTCTATGCCTGGCCGGCTGATGCCGACGCCGCGGACCTCGGACACGAACGGGGCTGGGACACACGGGGACGGGGGCATGGACCTGCGGACGGCGATCCGCTTGTTGCCGACACCGAACGCTTCGGACGACAAGGGCAGCGGCGCCACGCAGGGGCGGAGCAGGGATGGCAAGCCGCGTCCACCCTCGGATGTGGACCTGCCGGAAGCCGTGAAGCTGCTGCCGACACCGTTGGCTGGGGACGCGAAGGGCACCCGGAACGCGACGGCGGGCCGGAAGACGGACAACCCGAACGTGAACCCGGGCTGGACGCTGTCGGACGTGGTGTTCAGCGGCCGGCTCCTGCCGACGCCCAGGGCGTCGGACGGGGAGAAGGGCGGCCCGAACCAGCGCGGCAGCAAGGGCGATCTGATGCTGCCGAGCGCGGCGGCGAAGCTTCTGCCGACCCCGCGGGCCTCGGACACGGGCACGCCCGGCCGACGGGCCAGCGAGGGCTTCCGGCCTCCTCTCTCGCAGGTGCTGATCCCGCTGGCGGAGGGGCAACTCCTTCCGACGCCGACGAGTTCGGACGGCGAGCAGACCTCCTCCAGCTACGGCCGGGGCAACCCGACCTTGACTGGGGCGATTACGGACCCGCCATCCGCCGCTGGGAAGCCGTCCTCGGACGGCCCGCCCCCTGGCCCACCGACGCTCTGGGACGACTGAGCCCCGTCTTCACCGAATGGCTCATGGGCCTGCCCGACGGCTGGGTGACCTGCACCCCCGGCCTCACCCGGTCGGCCATGCTCCGCGCCCTGGGCAACGGCGTCGTCTGGCTCCAGGCCTCTGCCGCGCTCCGGCTGCTCCATCAGCGTGCGGTCGTCGATGACCCCAGCGCGGCGTCCTACGCCGCATGAACCACCCGGCCCGCCACCGCGCGGGCCGCGCCCCTTCCCCGCCCGCCCTGGGCACCACCCCCATCCCCCGGCCGACTGCCGAACGGAGTTCCGTTATGTCCTCTTCTCTCTGGGCCGTCCTCCTCTTCATCGGGGTGTCTGCGGTGTACACGGCCGTGGACTGGTGGTGGGGGCGTTGGCTGCGGCGCCGGCACGGGTTCGTGTCGCCGCGGCGGCCGAAGATCTACCACCAGCTCGCCCGGGAAGCCCAGGAGCGCCAGGTACGGCTCGAAGGGCTGGGCCGGTCGGTGAACGAGGTCCTGGCCCCTGCCGTGGACCGGGTGGCCAGCCTCTACGACCCCACCACGCTGACTGAGCCTCCGGTGGATCCGTGGGGTGAGGCCCTGCTTGAGGACGTCGCCCGCCGGCACACCCTGCACCACCGCTGAAACCGCAGTCCCTGCGTCTGGCACACCCCGGTTGGAGGTGAGCGTCGTGCCAGCACCCCCCATCCGCTACCTGGCCGCGCTCGCCACCACCACCGTGGCAGCAGCCGGCCTCTACCACCTGCACCGTCTGCGGCGCGCTCTCGATGCGGAGCGCGCCGCGCGCCGTCTCACCAGCAGTCTCCACACCCGCGACATGGACGCCTTCACCCACCGCCTCACCCAGGCCGTACACGCCCACCACACCGTCACCGAAGCCGACCTCGTCCTCACCAAAGCGCTCGCCGCACACCACAACCCGGAAGGGGGAACCCGATGAACCAGCCGATACGTCTGGACGTCACGACCGCCCACCAAGCCTTCACCGAGCACCCCCACTTCCGCTACCGCGGCTGCGCCCCCGACCCCGACCAGCCGCACCTCGCCGCCGGCGACCACTCCGTGCCCGTCACCTCGTGGGAAGCCCCCGACCTGGACGGCGGTGAAGACCCTGCTACCCGTACCGCCCGCGAGAAGGCCGCGGTGGAAGTGTGCGTGGACTGCCCGGTGATGGTGCAGTGCCTGGCCTACGGGGCGTCCCTCACCCGTGACGGGAAGCTCGCCGAACCGTACGCGGTCCTCGGGGGGATGACGCCGCTGGAGCGGCACCGGGCGTTCGTCGCCTACAAGGAAACCCTTCAGGAGGCGCCGCAGCCTGCGCCCGCCCGGCAGCTGCACACCGAGCAGAAGCTGATCGTGCTGCGGGCCCTGGCCGCGCACAGCAGCCCCGACGATGTGGCCCGGGCCGCGGGCACGGATGTGCGGACCGCGAACTGGCAGCGGTCCATCCTCGTCGGCAAACTCGGGCTGGCCCGGCCGGCGACGCGGATGCAGCTCCTCACGGCGGCCGCCGAACGCGGCCTCCTCGACGGCGTGCAGGTCGTGCCGGACGACGGGAGCGTGCCCGCCGTACCCCGCCCCCCGCACCGCCCCCGCAAACCCCGCCCCCGCCCTACTGCCCGGCTCACCGTGGTGGCGCTGCCCGAACCCGGACCGTACGAACCGGCCCGCGTCCCCAGCCTGCGCCGCAGCCGCTTCACCGACATCGCCGGCCAACTCGCCTTCGACGACCTCACCCCCGACGCCACCATCCGCAACCTCCCCACCCCCACCCGCGCCCGCGTCCTGGAGGCCGCAGCATGACCCCACCCGCCCCCGCGGCCCCCACCCTCCACGGCATCAACCCCACCGTCGACCAAGCCCTCGCCGACACCGCCGTCACCAGCGGCGCCTACCTGGCCGGGCTTATTGCCTGCGCCATGCTCGACACCGCCGGCCGCCCCGACAAACTCCCCGAGTACCTGTTCCCCGACCTGGACCCGGCCGACGTACGCAGGGTGTGGCAGGCCGCCCTCGCCGTGGGCCTGCGCGCGGGGCGCCTCTCCAACTCGCCCCGCTTCCACCGCGACACCCTCGCCCGGTTGCAGGCCCTCCTCGCCGACGCCGGCTGGACGGCCATGGCCCACACCGCCCACCACGCCGCCCGTACCGCAGCCACCGAACCCGAACCCGACCACGAACGCACCCCCACCAGCAGCGACGAAACCCGCGGCGGACACTGGTGAGCCCCCGCACCCGGCCAGTCCCCGGACGCGGCCGCGGACGCCCCCTCCTCTTCGACGACGCCCAGAAGAAGACGTACCTCAAGCACGTCACCGCAGGCCTCACGTTGAACGAGGCCGCGGCCGCCGTCGGCATCGACCGACGCACCGTCAACCACCACGCCACCACCGACCCCCACTTCCGCGAAGCCCGCGAACAGGCCAAGCAGGCCGGGCGGGCCGCCCGTTGGGACGACAAGCCCCACAACGAATACCGCTACATCCACGGCGGCTGCCGCTGCCCCCAATGCACCACCGCCGCATCCTCCGCCCGCGCCGCACGACGCGCCGAACCCCCGCCACCCGCCGCCGACACCTCCAGACATGCCCCCACCGTCATCCCGCTGCCCAACCGCGACATCCGCCCCGACCAGCACCTTCCGCCCCTCGCCGCCGTCTCTTGAGGCCTCCGGCAGGGGCGTGGGCATGATCAAGTTATTTGGTTCCCAAATGTGTAGGACAGAACCGCAGGCCCGCACGCCCGTGCGATGACCTGGATATCTGACGACAAGTCTGATCAAAAACGCGCAGCAAGGAATGGAGACAGATGGTGCGTCCAACGAGTAGGCTGAGCCCTGCGTCAGACGTGCAGTCAGCTACTGAACTGGACGGCCGGCGCACACAGACAAAGGAACGGCCCCGCAGTAGTCCCAGTGTTAGCAGCACTAGGTGCGGGGCCGGGCCGACACACAACCACTACGAAGGTGTCGACGTGACGAAGCGTACCCGCAGTCCCGGGCTATCAGACAGTGGAACCCCAGCCAGCACCGTGAAGATCACACCGGCGCGCGAGCAGGGCCCTGTCACCACTACCCCCGCCGTCGCATGACCGCCCAGGGCGAGGACATCCCCGCCTGGCTGGACAACGCCATCACCAAGGCCGCATCGGACGCCGCAAGGTGGCACGACACCGAGTGCTCGTTCCACGGCACCACCATCATCGACCTGACCGTGCTCCAAGGCGGCGCGCCGTTGTGCGACTGCGATGGGCCTACGGCCATCACACGCCGTTGCGCCGCCGACCGAAAGCTGCTGGATCTGCACGCCGGGAACATGCACAGCTGCCCGGCCAAGGACGAGACCGGCTACCTCGACGAGTGGACCCACTTCGGGTACGAAGACACCTGCCCGGTCGTACAGGGCCTCGCCGATGGCTACGGCTGGACGGAGGGCCAGCGATGATCGCTGCTTCTCACGACCACGACGCCACAACCACGTTCGACCCCACATGCCAGCGGTGCCGCGATGGATGGCAGTCCGCTTTTGACCAAGCCCAGTGCGACTACCTGGAACCCCAGTTCGTCGTTGGGCAGACCTCACCCAGTAAGGGAGATCAGGTGACGTAGCGACTTCCTCAGCGGGAGGTCCTGGGCCCCTTGGCGGGGGCACTTCCTCTACCGCTGGCCGCTGGTGTTGGCGCACCGTGCGCGGCCTCGTGCAACGGCTCGGTTTGGCGACCGAGCTAAGGCCCGAACTTCGATCCGGTTTGGCGACCGGCCCGAGATCGAGCGAGTTCAGGTTCTGGGAGGAACCACCTTCACCACCGAGCGGGCTTTTTCATGTCCGCAGGACGGCAGGTACATAGTGCAGCACTCAGCACCCTCTTGTCAGCTTGGCGACGCCCCAAAGGGCGATTCGCGAGGAATGTCCCCCCGCGCGGGCGACACCCAGTGCCCCGAGACGTCACGCGACACGCACACCCCCAACATCGAATCCGAACGCGCGTTCGACTACAGTGCAGGGCAGGCCCACGTCCGAGGAGCCGCCCAAGAGGTGGCGAACACTGCCTCGAGGCGGACGGGCCCGCGTCGGTGGCTTCGCGCAGTCGAGTGGCTGATCGCAGCCGGCCTCCACGGCCGCGCGAACGCCACCACGCTCAAAGTCGCCGAGGACCTGGCCGCCCGCATGGACTACACCACCGGGCACGCCCGCTACTGCCTCGACGAGATGGTTGCCCGGCTCGGTATCTCTCGCGCGTCCATCGCCCGGCACGTCTCCTACCTCCGTGAGCTCGGAGCGCTCGCCTGGGTTCAGCACGGCTCCCGTACCAACCTGCGCCGCCTGATGGGTCTCAAGGGCTACGAGGGCACCGCCACCATCTACGCCGCGGTCATCCCCCCGGTCTTCGACCACGCCATGGGCCACCGGATCATCGGCACCGGCTACACGGCGCGCATCGTCGTCGACCTCCGGGACCGGCAGAACCCTGTGGATAACCCGCCTGTGGATAACCCCATGCTGGAGGCCCTTGAGACCCCTTCCCTAACGGTGGTTAAAGAAGAGAGTCAGGTTGATCTAGTGGGTGGTTTTAACTACACCTCGCCCACGAGGCCGACCAAGACCCCGATCCCCCACCAGAGCAGCAACATCGGCGGACGCCGCCGCACCGCAGCCGACGTCCAGAAAGCCAGCCAGGAGGTCCGGCTGGTGCGGGCCCTCGTCAACTGGACCCAGCCGGTACCGCTGCGCCGCCTCGAGTACGTGCTCCGCCCGTGGACCGACCAAGGCTGGGACGCCTTCCGCATCGTCGACGAGCTGACCGGCATGTGCTCCGGGATGCGCTGGAAGCCGAAGAACCCGGTGGCGTTCATCCGCGCCCGTATCGCCGCAGGCACCGCGCAGCAGGAGGAGCTGGCGCAGGCCGTCGCCCCCGAAGACAGCACCGCCGCGAAGAACCGGGCCTCCCTGGTAGCCCTCTTCGGCATTACCCCCACCGCCCAGCCGGAGCCGCAGCGCACGGAGGAAGACCGGCAGTACGCCCGGCTCTACGGCTGGACCGAGTGGGAGGAAGTCGCCGCCCACCTCGCCGACGACCAGGACGACGCCATCGACCTGTACGGCGTGGAAATCTGCAAGTTCGCCATCAATCAGCAGGCCCGGATGGAGAAGACGTATGCCTGAGACCACTCGTGGCGCTGGCGCCGATCTTGCCCGCCAGGCCTTGGCAGCTGCCCGCGCCGCCGCCAAAACCGCCCCAACGGCCAACCCGAAGAAGCCCCGCCGCACCATGCGCCCGCACCGCGGCGAAGGACGCGACCCTCAAGGCCTTGGCACCCTCCTTGGCAAGCTCCAGGCCGAACAGGGCTGGGAGGCCAGCCTGGACGGCGGCAGCCTTATCGACCAGTGGGCGAAGATCTGCCCCACCGAGCTCGCCGACAGCGTCCGGCCCACCGCATACGACCCAGACCGCGGCCTCCTCACCCTCCAGCCCGACACCGCATCCCGCGGCGCACACCTGCGCATGTCCCAGCAGCTGCTGATGCGGCACCTCAACAACGCGTTGGGCAAGCCTGCGGTCCGTACGATCCGCGTTCTGCCCCCTGGCGGCCGCCGCGACGGCGCCCCCGACCCGGCGCCGCAGCAGGCTGCGCCCAAGCCCGAGGCACCAGTGAAGACCCGGGAGACCGCCCACCCCGGCTACCGGCACACGCTCGCTCTCGCGCTCGACAACCGGCTCACCCTTCCCCCGGAGACCTCCTACGAGGAAGAAGCCCGGCGACGGCAGGAGGCCGCCCTCCGCGCCAACCGGCTTCCGGAGAGCGAGGACCGGGAGGCGTACTGGGCGCAGCAGGACGCAGTCGAGAGCGCCGGCCCGGAGCCGGGCAGCATGGCAGCCTCTGAGGCCGCCGCCCGCGCGTACGCACGCAGCCAGGCCGCTGGCCGCACCCCACGCCGCGCCTTCGACGTCGCATGAGCAGGGGCAACACGATCTGGAATCTGCGAGACGGTTTACCGCGGTAAACCACACCGCCCCCACCCCAGTTGCCGGGAGCCGCCGTGCACTTCTTCACCATCGACCGCGCCAAGGACCGCCCCGACCCCCGCGTCCTGATGCACCGGTCCTTCTACGCCAGCAGCCTGCCCCGCGTCATGGCCGTCTGTCGCCTGTTCGGGCACAAGCCCGTCGTCGACGGCTACGACTCCCAGTACGGGCCCGAGAACCGGCGCCACGCCCGGTGGGTGGCCTGCGAGCGATGCGGTGTCCGCCCCGACCCGCAGGGCAACCTGAACGCCGACCGGTGGCAGCTGGGCCAGCCCTACCCCGGCCCGTTCAACGGCCGCCACTTCCCCAAGGAGGCGGCACACCAGCTGGCGAAGCGCGGGATCCCCTACCAGACCCCCACGCAGCCCGGGCCCTGGCCGGCGCAGCCCACCGGCACCCTTGCCGCTGAAGTCGTCGTCGGCCGCGCCCACTCCACCGGCATCGGCGTGAAGGTCGGCAACCCCGGCGACGAACACACCCTCCAGGCCCACCTAGGTCTCGGCCCCCTCGGAGCCTGCTACCTAACCAGCGAACGGTTCGGGACGTGGGTGCAGCGACGCCTCAACAACGAGGGCTTCCAGACCCGGGAGATAGACCTCAGCATCCACTCCGGCCGCCTGTGGTGGAAGGTGTGGGCCCGCGAGAACGAACACCACGCCAGCGACCCCAAGTGGATGGACGGCAACGTCCACATCGACCCCCGCCACCACCTGCTGGGCCCGCGCCGCAACCGCAAGATCTCCGAGACCGACCGGATGCCCGTCACCGTCTACATGCCCGAAGGCGACACCCACCAGGCCACCGTCCACCTCGAGCAGTGGCAATCCCGCCGCACCCGCGGCCGCGCCACCACCTACTGGATGGCGCAGTGGGACTGCGAGGCCGGCATCCCCGTCCGCAACCACGAGTGGAAGGGAGACCACACCTACTCGTGCGCGTGGCAGATCGAGCACGTCACACCGGACACGGAGCGCTGGCCGTACATCCTCGCCGCGAAGGCCGCCGAACAGTGCACCCGCGACCGCGCCCACTACGGCTACCGCGCACCCGAGCCCGCAGCCTGACGAAACGGAGACTGCATTGCCCACACCCCTCGCCGCCGCACCGGCCACGGCGCCAGCCGCCGTACACGCCATGTGCCTCCTCCACGGCGACTACCACCCCATGACTGGGCGCTGCTGGACGGCCACCGCCGAGTTCTTCTTCGACCGCCAGGACCTGCCCGAGCATCAGGCCCGCGACCAGTACCAGCTCGAGGTGGAGCGGCTGATGCTGGACAAGCACATCCGCCGCCACCTCGCCGGACCCACCCCCTGAAGGACGCGCCATGCCCACACCCGTACCGCCCCCGCGCCCCCGCATACCGGCACAACGGCCGCCCACCGTCTGGGAGACCGACCAGCTGTTCCGCCAGCCCGAGTACACCGACGGCTCCCCTTGGATCAGCAGTGAGGACAGCGAAGACGAGGAAGAAGGGAAGTGGTGACCATTGGTCACCACCTTTGGGTCAGATAGACGACAAGGTGGTGACCAATGGTCACCACCTTGCACTGTCTCTCGAGGCGAGTTCACTGTTCCAAGTTGCCGGCCAGTTCCTCAAGGAGTTCCCGCACCGCACTCTCCAGCGCCTCCGCCTCACGGCGGGCCAGATCGAGATCCTTCTCCGCGAGAACCCGGATCCGCGCCACGGCCCGCTGCGACTCACTCGGTCGAACCGCGGACTTCTGCTCCACTGCCTTCCGCTCCTCTGGAACTGGCAGCTGCTCCTTCGGCGGGGCGTAGCCCAGGAAGTTGGCCGCATCCTTCAGCGCAGTGTCGGAGACATTGCCATGCCGGGCCGCCTCCTCCCATGTCTCCCGAACTGCCTGCGCTCCATGGGTGTCCAGGACCGGCACGAGGACCCGCAGGGGGCGTTCCTTCAGTTCCTGGGTGGTGATGTCCTCGAGCGCCTGGGCCACGCCCAACACGCGGATGATGTTGTTGGCCTGGTGCTTCTTGATGCCGAACCGGGCCTCGGTCAGGTCCCCGAACGTGTCGAACCCCGCGGTCTTGTGGAGCTCTTCCTCCTTCACGGCTTGCAGACGCAGTCCCAGACCGATCAGCTTCTGCTGCTCCGCACGCTCATGGTTGGCGCGGGCCGCGTACTGCACGGCGAGGATGCCCCGGGAGTAGAACTCCAGGCGGGCAGCCGGGTCGCTGCTGTCGGGCTCGGTGAACTCCGGCATGGGGAGGTAGCCCGTAGCTCCTGCTGGGACCGGAACATCCGGCGTAACCACAACGGCAGCCGGCGGAGCGGGCGGCGGCTCCTGCGAAGGCACTGGAACAAGAGTGGGAACCGGCGGGGTGGCGGTCTGCTGCTCGCGCTGACGCCGCTGAGCCTCCTCCCACTCCCGCAGCTGGTCCTCTCGCGTGCTGTCCCCCGAACCCTGAGGACCACCCACGACCGGGATGACGGGCGGGACCTTCCTCCTGCTGCCGCTCACGCTGCGAGCTCCTTCGCCAGAGACCGCATCACTTCAGCCTGCCCGGACTCCGGAGCATGCTCGAGCAGCGGCACCTGGTAGTCGGACGCCTCACGTCCCTCGATCGCGTCCTTCAGCGTGGCCAGGACACCCGGCGTCGTCAGCTCGTTCCATCCGTCATAGAAGGAGCGGGTCACCACGCCCTTGCGGGAGTCGTAGGCGTTGACGACGAACCCCAGCTGGTCCACCACGGCCCCTGTCATCCGGCAGTGCGTGCCGATCTGCTCGTTGAGCATCTCGTAGGCGTCGAACGAGGACCGGTCCGACCACACGGGCATGAGGATCCCGGAGTGGTCGATCAACTCGCCCGGGCGGCGCTGTACGTAGTTGATGGCGAGGTCTATGGCCAGGCCCAGGTTCGGGGGGCCGTCCAGGACGATGGCGTCGTAGGAGTCCTCGAGCGGGCTGAGCGCCCGTGCCAGGCAGGTGTCGCGGCCGACCTGGAGCAGGGCCAGCTTGGCGTCCATGAGGAAGGCATCCTTGGAGGCGGGCAGGACGTGCAGGCGGCCACCGAACCGTTCGTGCGGGAGTGACACCAGGGAGCGGGCCAGGTGCCGGTCGGCTTCACCCAGCATGTGCTTGAGGAGGCTGTCGGCGCCCTCGGGCAGGCCGGGGATTTGCAGGCGGCTGGTGAGGTGCCCCTGGGGGTCGTAGTCGACGAGGAGGACGCGCAGGCCGGCCTCGGCCATGGCCTGGGCCAGACCAGATGCGACGAACGTCTTGCCGACGCCGCCCTTCTGGTTGCCGACCAGGATCCGCTTGACGGGTTGCGAGACCAGGCGGGTGGCGGGGGAGGGGTGGGTCTCGAGCCACAGGGTGATGGCCTGCGCCATGCCCTGAACCTTTGTCAGGCTGCGGGTGTCGCACTCCTGCGCGAATCGGGTGGGGCCCCCGGTGGGCAGGAAGACTCCCCACGACTTGGAGCCTTTGGTGTCCACCTTGACGGTGGTGGGCGTCTCCAGCCACAGGCCGATCGCGGATGCGGCGGCGTCCTGCATGTTGAGGCCGTGCTCAGCGGCTCGGATGCGGAGGTCTCTGCGGAGTTCGGGCGTGAGGTTGACGAGCAATTTTTCGCGTGCTTCGTCCGCGCTGGGGTGGGTCATGGCGAGCAAATTACCAGGCGATCATTCCATGGTGGGGTAGCCGGGCCCGGGTTCGGCGGAAGATGCAGCGACCGAGTGGCCCACAGAGTTGAACACCGGTCAGTTTTAGGGTGGGTTGCCGGGGTTTTGTATCGCCCGGACGAGTGATCCACCCGCAGGGGTCTTCCCAACGCATATATCCACGTGAACGGATGGGCGCACTGCCAGTTCTGGGGAACTGGCGGACGTACGGCCGGGAGCGGTGTGCGTGGATCGCAGCCCACACTGGGCGTTCCCGGCCCGCGCGCCACCCCCCACACCCCC
>NZ_JBHVYO010000034.1:0-93986 GCF_042880655.1 Streptomyces sp. NPDC058295 | reverse complement strand
GGTTTGTCGTCGTAGCTGCAGCGTTGGCTGTCGTCGGGATCGTTCTGGCCTATCGGCGGGGACGCTGACAGTTGGTCCAAATTCGACGGACCGCCACCCATCAGTTGATGGTGGTGGTCCGCCCCGGCCATGGATGTTTGCAAATTGGCCTCATCCTTATCAGGTCGGTCACTCAGCGTCGGTGAGGTTGGTCAACCGGCCGTGGTCCCCGGCTGACCGTCCACCAAGGTTCGGCGCCGACCGCCGCTGTCCGGGGCTGTTGGTGTCAGGCGTTGGTGTCAGCCACTATGGGCGGGCTTGACAAGTTCGCCTCTCACTCTCTCAAACAGCGAGCCCGGTCGTCATTCCGGATCCGATGCGGGGCCTGTTTGCGCCTCAGCCGACGACAGCCAGCCACGACGGCGGGTTCGCCGACCGACCAGGCGCGCGTGTGTCTCGCTGCACCCCCACCGGCCTCAGCCACGCTACTTTGCTCTTTCAGCGCGGCGTTGTGCCGCAGACGTATGTACCGCCGGGATACCAAGCTGAGGCACCATCACCGTTTATGGCGCGCACTCGGAAGCACTTGTAAGTGCCGGGCGTAACGTGCCAATTGTCGGCGGTGTCGTTCGCGCTCGTCCGGCGATACGAAATACCGTCGGTGATCTCGAACCCGGTTTCGTTTCTTGAGTTGTCTCGCCACGTCAGAAGGAATGTGTTGTTAGCCGTGGCTGCCACTCGCAGGCCAGACGGTGCGGTTGGGGCACTCTTGGCGTTGGCGATGCCCGTTGGGATCATGCAGGCGCATAGCACTCCGGCTGCTGCCGCTGCGCTGTAGGTGCGGATTTTCCTTGATGCACGCATCTTTTTCACCTCGGAGTGGGGTTCCAAGCGGAGAACTCCGCAGAAGCGGCGGGTGTCTTTTGGCCCCGCTGGTGAAGGTTCACGCTGTCTGCCGGTACGGGCGCGGCTATCAGCGGACATTTCCATGAAATCAGATGGGTGTTGATCGTGCACCTTAGGCTCATTCGCCTCCGTGGCCTTTAGGTGACTGGCTGCTGTAAGCGCGGTCCGGGCGCCGGCCGGGCTGGAGCGGGGCGGAGACAGGAGTGCAGGCCCGGCCGGGGGCCGGGCAGCGCGCGGGGAGCGGAGCGAGCCGCCTTGAACCAGTAGAGAAGTTGTAACTCAGTCGGCCGTACGGGGCCTGTGAGGCTTGAAGTCGTATGCGCACGAGGGAAGTTGCCTGCTCTGACGGTGTGCCATCGGCAGGAAGAGCGCTGGTCGGACCGTCCATGTGATGCGTGTGCTGACGTGGGTGACGGATACCGTCCAGGGCTCCCGTCGCAGGAGGGCTCGTCTCGTGTCGATGCGGTCGTCGTGGAGCCGCGTCCACGCTTTTTGGGAAGCTGCCGTGTCAAGGGCCGGTGAGATGGTGCGCAGGATCGTCGCCACCCAGTTGTTCGCCTCGACCGCCGAGTAGGCGTCGAAGGATCCGAAGAGGGCCGGCGGCTGCTGCCCGCCGAGCCTTTCGATGGCCAATTGGCTGATCTTCACCGGGCCGCGCGGTGGTCACGTCTGGCGGACGTCCCTCAACGAGGAGGCGTGGAAGCGGGCGCTGGCCTCGGCCGGGGTGATCCCCGACCGAAAGCCGGGCAAGTCGTACGCCGAGTCCCGCGAAAACGGCATGCACGCCCTTCGCCACTTCTACGCCTCGGTGCTCCTGGACGCCGGGGAGAACATCAAGGCCCTCGCCGAGTACCTCGGCCACTCGGACCCGGGCCTGACACTGCGCGTCTACGCCCACCTCATGCCGTCGCAAAGCCGTAGCCGCTGTCTTCGACACCACCAAGACGATGCGACATGACGGCTGAGGGCTCGTACGCTCCGAAATGGAAGGGGCGGGGAGAACAATGGCGGACGAGTACTTCTTGCTGGTTTGCGACGACGTGCCTCATGACGTGGTGATCACTGACCCCGGTGTCCGGGTGATGGACGTCGTTCAGGTCGTGCGTCGGCTGACGGGGCTGAGCCTGTGGCGCAGCAAGGTTCTGGCGACGCGGGTTCCCGCCGTCATCCTCGCCTGCGTGCCTGAGGAGGACGCGGCGGCAGCCGTCTCAGCCCTCCGCGATGCGGGGGCACGGGCAGAGACGAGAGGACAGCCGGAGCCGGACTTCCTGAAGCACTGAGCACAACCCGACCAACCGGCTGACGGCCCAGAGACGGCCCAGCCCCACTAATAAGCCCCCGCCCTGCCAAGAAACAGCAGGTCGGGGGCTTATTAGTGTCGCGTTACTTCTTCTTTCCCTGGTTCTTGACTGCCTCGATGGCCGCTGCGGCCGCGTCCGGGTCGAGGTAGGTGCCGCCGGGGGTGAGCGGCTTGAAGGCTGCGTCGAGTTCGTAGGCCAGGGGGATGCCCGTCGGGATGTTCAGGCCTGCGATGTCGGCGTCGGAGATGCCGTCGAGGTGCTTGACGAGCGCCCGGAGCGAGTTGCCGTGGGCGGCGACCAGGACCGTGCGGCCGGACAGGAGGTCCGGGACGATGCCGTCGTACCAGTACGGGAGCATGCGGACGACGACGTCCTTCAGGCACTCCGTGCGGGGGCGGAGCTCCGGCGGGATGGACGCGTAGCGGGGGTCGCCGGCCTGGGAGAACTCGGAGTCGTCCGACAGCGGCGGGGGCGGGGTGTCGTAGGAGCGGCGCCAGAGCATGAACTGCTCCTCGCCGAACTCCGCGAGGGTCTGCGCCTTGTCCTTGCCCTGGAGGGCGCCGTAGTGGCGTTCGTTCAGGCGCCAGGAGCGGTGGACCGGGATCCAGTGGCGGTCGGCGGACTCCAGCGCCAGCTGGGCCGTGCGGATCGCGCGCTTCTGGAGCGACGTGTGGACCACGTCGGGGAGGAGGTCGGCATCCTTCAGGAGTTCGCCACCGCGGACCGCCTCCTTCTCGCCCTTCTCGTTGAGGTTGACGTCCACCCAGCCGGTGAACAGGTTCTTCGCGTTCCACTCGCTCTCGCCGTGACGGAGGAGGATCAGCTTGTACGGTGCGTCGGCCATGCGTATGAGCGTAATCCACCGCTCCGATCCGTTGTGCGCCCGCTCGTACAGCGGACAGGCCCCCTGACGGTTGACGGGATCTGTTAATCGAGTGGCCTCCCGTGCTTCGCCTCTCGTAAGTTCTGAGCGCCGCCTGAGCCACTTACACCAGCCGCTCGCATCAGCCACTTGCATCCCGGGGGATCCGCCATGTCCGTCGCCGTCCTGAGACGTGCCGTTCGCGAGACTCTGTCCGGGCTGCCGCGCGAGTTCTGGTGGCTGTGGACCAGCACCCTCGTCAACCGGCTCGGCGGCTTCGTCGCCACCTTCATGGCGCTGTACCTGACACTCGACCGCGGGTACTCCGCCTCCTACGCCGGGCTCGTCGCCTCCCTGCTCGGGCTGGGCGGGGTCGTCTCGTCGCTCGCCGGCGGGGTCATGGCGGACCGGCTCGGGCGGCGGCCCACCCTGCTCGTCGCGCAGACCTCGACGGCCGTCTCCGTGGCGCTGCTCGGGTTCGTCGAGCATCCCGTCGCCATCGCCGGTGTCGCCTTCCTGGTCGGCATGGCCTCCAACGCCTCCCGGCCGGCCGTGCAGGCGATGATGGCCGACATCGTCCGGCCCGAGGACCGGGTCCGTGCCTTCTCGCTCAACTACTGGGCCATCAACCTCGGCTTCGCCGTCTCCTCCATGGCCGCCGGGTTCATCGCCGAGGTCAGCTACCGCGCCGGGTTCCTGCTCGAGGCCGGGATGACCCTCGTCTGCGCGGTCGTCGTCTTCCTCAAGCTGCCCGAGTCCCGGCCCGAGCGGGAGGAGAAGGCCGTACGGGAGGACGGCGTCGGGCTGGGGACCGTGCTGCGGGACGGGCGGTTCATGAGCGTCGTCGGGCTGTCCTTCCTCGTCGCGCTCGTCTTCCAGCAGGGGTCCGTGGGGCTGCCGGTGGCGATGGGCGCGGCCGGGTTCGCGCCGGCCGACTACGGCATGGCGATCGCCGTCAACGGTGTGCTCATCGTCGCGTTGCAGATCCCCGTCACCCGGTTCATCGAGCACCGGGATCCACGGCGGCTGCTGGTCGTCTCCTCGGTCCTCGCGGGGTACGGGTTCGGGCTCACCGCCTTCGCCGGCTCGGTCGGCGTCTTCGCGCTCACCGTCTGCGTGTGGACCCTGGCGGAGATCGTCAACGCGCCGACCCAGACGGGGCTCGTCGTCCGCCTCTCCCCCACCCACGGGCGCGGGCGCTACCAGGGCATGTACACGCTCTCCTGGGCCGTGGCCTCCCTGGTCGCCCCGGTGATGTCCGGCTTCGTCATCGACCGGTTCGGGGCGGAGTGGCTGTGGGGGATGTGCGCGGTCGTGGGGACGGCGGCGGGCGTCGGCTACGCCGTGCTGATGCGACGCCTTCCCGGGGAGGACGAGGTCAAGGGCGAGGGCAAGGGCGAGGTCGAGGTCGCGGCGGCCGTTCCTGGCGAGCAGGCCGGCGCCGCCGCCGAGCCCGCGGCCAGCGCCGTCTGAGCGGCCGGCGCCGTCTGAGCGGCGGGTGCGGGGCTCAGGGGTGCATCCGCGCGCCCTTCAGCACCTTGTCCACCGCGTTCCTCGGGCCGTAGACCGCCAGTCCTACGACGTCCAGCCCGGCCGTCGGTACGGCACGCACCGCCGCGCGGTTGTCGTGGTCGTTGCCGGTGGCGAAGAGGTCGCTCGTGAACACCGCGCGCGGGAGGGACCGGGAGAGCACGCGCGCGTGAGCGGCGGTCAGCGTCTCCTTCGCGCCCTCGAAGACCAGCACCGGCTGGCGGAACATCGACAGATACGCCACGCCGTCCGCGTCCTCGTAGGGCTCCCCGATCACCTCGGGGAGGGCCGTACCGAGGCCGCTGACCAGGAACGCGGTGACGTTCAGGCGCTGCCAGGTCTCCAGGTCCTCGCGCAGCAGGACGGCGATCTTCGTGTCGAAGCGAAGGGGGGCGGCGGGTGAGATCGGTGCGGTGGATGCCATGGGTGCGACGGGTGCGGCGGGTGCGGTGGGTGTCTCGTCGTTCATGGTTCGAGACTGCCGACCGGCCCCCGACGCCGTCTTGTACGTTCTTTGCATGGCCCCGCAGCGGACAGCCGACGTCTCCGCCTGGCGCCCGGCCGTCCCGGGCGTGGTGGAGGTCTTCCATGCCCACTTCACCGAGTACGCGTACCCGATGCATGTCCACGAGGCGTGGACGCTGCTGATCGTCGACGACGGCGCCGTACGGTACGACCTCGACCGGCACGAGCACGGCACCCCGCACGACACGGTGTCCCTGCTGCCACCGCACGTGCCGCACAACGGCTCACCGGCCACCTCGGGCGGCTTCCGCAAGCGGGTCCTGTACCTCGACGCCGAGGTGCTCGGCGAGGACCTCATCGGGGCCGCCGTCGACGCCCCCGACCTGCGCGATCCCGCGCTGCGCCGACGGGTCGGGCAGCTGCACTCCGCGCTCGCCCGGCCCGGCGACGAGCTGGAGGCCGACAGCCGGCTGACGCTGATCGGCGAGCGGTTGCGGACCCATCTGCGCGCGGGGCTGCGCACCGTCGCCGAGCGCCGCGACCCGGACCTCGCGCGCCGCCTGCGTGAGCTGCTCGACGAACGGGTCGTCCAGGGCCTGACGCTGGACGAGGCCGCCGGGCTCGTGTCGGCCCATCCGGCCCATCTGGTACGGGCGTTCAGCGCGGCGTACGGCATCGCGCCGCACCAGTACCTCACCGCCCGCCGGGTCGACCTGGCCCGCCGGCTCCTGCTCGACGGGCGGCCGCCGGGTGAGGTGGCGGCGACGTCCGGCTTCTACGACCAGGCTCATCTCACCCGGCATTTCCGGAAGCTGGTGGGGGTCACCCCCGGGCGGTACGGAGATCGACGGAAGTCCTCCGTCCGCTGATGACCGGCGCCTGGCGTCGCCTCCATGGACACCGACACGACACAGCACTCTTCGCCGACCTCGCCGAGATCGACCGACGTCCGAACGAGCTCGACCAGAAGCTGGACCAGCTGCCCACCAAGCAGGAACTGGCCGACGCCCTGCGCGCCTTCGCCGACCAGCTCGACGCTCCGGCCAACCCGACCGCTCCCGCCCCGGACCCGGAACCGGACGCTTCCTGACTCCTCCCGACCGCTTCCGGGGTCGGCGCGTCAGTCGGCCGGGCGTTGCGTCAGATGGGCGAACGCGTCCAGGTTGCGCGTCGGTTCGCCCCGGGAGACCCGCCACTCGTACTCCCGGCGGATGGCGCTCGCGAAGCCCAGCTCCAGGAGCGTGTTGAAGGCACCGTCGGCGGCTTCCAGGACCTGGCCCATGAGGCGGTCGATCTCGTCGGCGGTGACCGAGGCGAGGGGGAGACGGGCGGTGACATAGACGTCGCCGAGCCGGTCGACGGCGTAACTCACGCCGTACAGCTTGAGGTTGCGCTCCAGGAGCCAGCGGTGGACGCCGGACTCGTTCTCGTCGGGATGACGGACGACGAAGGCGTTCAGAGAGAGGGAGTGGCGGCCGACGATGAGGGAGACGGTCGTCTTGAGTTTCCGGGTGCCGGGGAGCTGGACCACGTAGTTTCCGGGGGCCGGGCTCTCCCACTCCAGCTCCGCGTCCTTCAGGAAACCCTCGATGACCTGTGCGGCCGTCTTCTCCACGTCACCCATGCTCGGAGCGTACGCGACGGCGGTGCGACTGGGCCGCGGCCGCGTAGACGTCCGCGGTGCCGGCGGCCGCGGTGTCCCAGCCGAAGGACTGGGCGTGCGCCGTGGCGGCCGCGCCCATCCGGGCGGGGAGGTCGGGGCCGTCGGCGAAACGCGCGAGCACGCGCGCGTAGGCGGCCGGATCGTGGCCCTGCACCAGGAAGCCCGTCTCGCCGTCCCGAACGGCCACCGGGAGCCCGCCGACGGAGGCGGCGAGCACCGGGGTGCCGGCCGCCTGCGCCTCTATGGCGACGAGCCCGAAGGACTCGCTGTAGGACGGCACGACCAGCAGTGACGCCGCCCGGAACCAGTCCGCGAGCTGGTCCTGGCCGACCGGCGGACGGAACCGTACGACGTCCGCGATGCCGAGCCGCGCGGCCAGCTTCTGCAGCCCCTCCGGCTTGGCGAGGCCACTGCCGCTGGGGCCGCCGACGATCGGGACGACGATGCGGGAGCGCAGCTCGGGACGCTCGTCGAGCAGGACGGCCACCGCCCGCAGGAGCACGTCCGGAGCCTTCAGGGGCTGGATGCGGCCCGCGAAGAGGGGGACCAGCGCGTCCTGGGGCAGGTCCAGACGGGCGCGGGCGGCTGCCCGGCCGTCCGCCGGGGTGAAGCGGTCGAGGTTGACGCCGGGGTGCACCACGGCGACCTTGCCGGGGCCGGCGTGGTAGTGCCGGACGAGTTCGTCGGCCTCCTCCGCCGTGTTGGCGATGAGGCGGTCGGCGGCGGCGACGATCTGGGTCTCGCCGATGACACGGGCGGCGGGCTCGGGGGTGTCGCCGTCGGCCAGGTTGGCGTTCTTGACCTTGGCCATGGTGTGCATGGCGTGCACGAGGGGGGCGCCCCAGCGCTGGGCGGCCAGCCAGCCGACGTGGCCGGAGAGCCAGTAGTGCGAGTGCACGAGGTCGTAGTAGCCGGGACGGTGACCGGCCCAGGCCTGCATCACGCCGTGCGTGAAGGCGCACAGCTGCGCCGGGAGGTCCTCCTTGGCGAGGCCCTCGTAGGGGCCCGCGTCGACATGCCGGACGAGGACTCCGGGGGCCAGCTCGACGGTCGGCGGGAGGCCGCCGGTGGTCGCGCGCGTGAAGATCTCGACCTCGATGTTGATCGCGGCGAGGCGCTGCGCGAGCTCGACGATGTAGACGTTCATGCCGCCCGCGTCGCCGGTGCCGGGCTGGTGGAGCGGAGAGGTGTGCACGGAGAGCATCGCGACGCGGCGGGGGCGGCGGTGGAGCCTGAGCCGCGAGGGTGCCGCCGAAGAGCGACGCCCGAGCCTGTTGGTGTACTGGCTCACGGGGCGTTCCTCCTTGCTGCGGGCATGCCGGAAAGAGGGTGTGGGGCCCTCCAAGGGGCTGCAACGCCGGAGGAAGGCGTTCCCATTCCGGGCGGGTTTCGGAAAGGGGCGGTTTTTGCTCAGTCATTACCACGTATCGCTCAACCGTTCGAGCACGACGGGCGTCGCGTGGGCCGGGCTGATCTCGCCCCCGCCGCCCTTTCCCGTCCCCACCCTGGGGGCTGCCGCCCCCGGACCCCCGCTTCGGCCCCGAAAGGGCCTCGTCCTCAAACGCCGGACGGGCTGGTGCTCCGGGTCGGGTACTCAGGGTCGGGCCAAGGGTCAGGCTCCGGGTCGGCCGAAGGTGGTGCCGCATTACCCTCGTAGGCATGACATCCCGCGCCCCCGCCCGCCCTGTGGGCACGGTCACGCGCGGGACGACGAACCCCAACCGGCTGCGCCGCATGGACCGCTGGATCGCCGCGACGCACGGCGCGGAGCTGCGCCGCGCCGCCGAGCCGCTCGCCGTCGACCTCGGGTACGGGGCGGCGCCCTGGACGGCCGTCGAGTTGCTGCGGCGGCTGCGTTCCGTCGCCCCACGCGCGCGTGTCGTGGGCGTCGAGATCGAACCGGCCCGGGTGGCGGCCGCCAAACCGTACGAGCGCGAGGGACTGGACTTCCGGCACGGCGGGTTCGAGATCCCGGTGCCCCGGCGGCCGCACCTCGTACGCGCCGCCAACGTGCTGCGGCAGTACGACGAGGACGAGGTCGCCGCGGTCTGGCAGCGCCTGTGCGCGCGGCTCGCGCCGGCCGATCCGGTGACCGGGTCCCGCGGCGGTCTGCTCGTCGAGGGGACCTGCGACGAGATCGGGCGTCGGCACGTATGGGTCGCGCTCGGACCGGAAGGGCCGCGCACGGTCACCTTCGCGACCCGGCTGGGCTCCCTGGAACGCCCCTCGGACCTGGCGGAGCGGCTGCCCAAGGCGCTGATCCACCGCAATGTCCCCGGTGAGCCGGTGCACGCCTTCCTGCGCGACTTCGACCGCGCCTGGGCCGCCGCCGCGCCCTACGCGTCGTACGGCGCCCGCCAGCGGTGGATCCGCACGGTGCGGGACCTGACGGCCGACTGGCCGGTGACGGACGGGCCGGCGCGGTGGCGGCAGGGGGAAGTGACGGTGCGGTGGGGGGCGTTGGCGCCCCGGCACCGGGCCGGCGGCTGAACCACCGTTTCCTCCTTTCCCCCTGGCCACCGGGAACGATCTCCGTGAGTCGTTCGTCACACTGACGGGGAGATCGTCATGGCGGGGTGGCGAAGAGGGGAAGGACCGCTTCGGTCGCTGCGCCGCTCCGTCGTTCCGTCGTCACCTCTGTCGTTTTCGGCCGTGACGTGGCACGATCCCCCGGGCACCGTAAGTTACTGACGGTTAATCAGTGGTTGGGGGACGGGGTATGGGAACGGGGAAGCGCGGCCTGCTCGCGGCGGCTGTGACGGTGGTCTGCGCGGTCACCGTGCTGGGCGCACCCGGCACCGCGTTCGCCAGCCCGAGTCCCACGCCGTCGCCGTCGACGAGTTCCACGGCCCCGCCACTCCCCTCCACCGCGTCCAACAAGGAACTCGAGGCCGTCCGCACCAAGCTCGAAGCGCTCTATCACGACGCCGCGGTCGCCACCGACGCCTACAACGCGGCCGAGGAGGCGGCGAAGAAGCAGTCGGCGGAGATCGTCGAGCTGGCCAAGAAGATCGTCGCGGGCCAGGAGAAGCTGGACGACCTCAAGGACCGCGCGGGCGCCGCGGCCCGCGCCCAGTACCGCACCGGCGGCCTGCCGGACGAGGCGCAGTTGATGCTGACCGACGACCCGTCAGAGTTCCTCGACGGCGCGGGCCGGGCGCTCCAGGGGCAGCGCGCGACCAAGGGCCTGATCGGCGAACTCGCCCGCACCCAGCAGGACTTGGAGCAGTACTCCCAGGACGCCTCCACCCAGTGGCAGAAGCTGGAGGCGGGCCGCAAGACGAAGGCCGCGGCCCAGAAGAAGATCGAGAAACAGATCGCGGCGGCGGAGAAGCTCGAGTCCCAGCTCGAGAAGAAGGAGAAGGAGCGCCTCGAACAACTGGAGGCGCAGGTCGCGCTGGAGGCGCAGACCGCCTGGCTGGACACCGGCGTCCTCGACGAGATCAACAGCGCGGCGTCCGTCCAGGGCAAGAAGGCCGTGCAGTTCGCCACCGCCCAGATCGACAAGCCGTATGTGTGGGGCGCGGAGGGCCCGGACAGCTTCGACTGCTCCGGACTGACCTCCGAGGCCTGGAGGAGCGCCGGGCAGGCGATACCGCGCACCTCGCAGGAGCAGTGGAAGCAGCTGCCGCACATCGCCGTCGGGGACATGCGCCCCGGCGACCTGATCATCTACTTCGACGACGCCAGCCATGTCGCGTTGTACGTGGGCGACGGCGCGATCATCCACGCCCCGCGGCCGGGCCGCACGGTCACGCTCGCGGGGGCGGGCTCGATGCCGATACTCGGGGTGGTCCGGCCGGACGCGTGAGGCCCGGTGACCGGGCGGCCCTTCGGACGCCGCACTCCACGTGACCCAGGCCACCTCGACCCCGCTGCCAAACTCCGCGCGGACGTGACGTTCGTCATCCCCGCACCACACCCGCCCTGCCCAAATGCGGGACAGAACGCGGCATATGACTGTGGCCAGAGATCAAGCGGCCTGCCTCACACCATTCCGTTGCGGCGCCTTCTGCCGCTATGGTCCCCGTCGGTGGGTCGAGGTCCCTCGTCCCCACCATGCCCTCGGGGGGAGGGAAGGAACTCAAGACGATGCCCGTACCCGTACCGCGGCAGAGAGCGATCCCGGCCGTGGAGAGTGGTCAGGCGCAGGCCGCGCCCATAGTCGGCGGCCCCTCCAAGGAAGAAACCGTTCGCAACGAGGCGACCACGGCCGAGAACCGGAACAACACCGCGCCCGACCACGGCGCGCACCACACCGCGCTCAACGCGACGCCCGCCGACGGCGTCCACCAAGGCGTGAGCACGACCAGCGTGAGCGCCACCGGTGTGGGCACCGCCCACACCACGCTCACCCTGCTGTTGATCGAGGACGACCCGACGGCCGCGCCGATCGTCCACGACCTGCTCGACGCGGACGGCAGGCCGATCCGCGTACGCACCGCCCGCAACCTCACCGAGGCCGAGCGGCTGCTGACCCATGACGTCCACTGCATCCTGCTGGACCTGGCGCTGCCGGCGCCCGGCAGGGCGGGCGAGTCCGACGACGAACTCGCCGTCCTGCGGCACGTACTCCAGCTCGCGCCGCGGCACGCCGTGCTCGCGCTCACCGCGTCCGGCGACGCCGGGCGCGGCGCCGAGGCGGTACGCGTGGGCGCCCAGGACTACCTCTACAAGGATGAGCTGGACGGCCGCCTGCTGAGCCGTGCGATCCGCTACGCCGTGGAGAGGAAACGTTCCGACACGGCGGAGCGACGGCTCGCCGAGGGCAAGCTGCGCGCACAGGAGAACGCCCGCCTGGAGCGCGGCCTGCTGCCCACGCCCCTCCTGGAGGGCTCTCCGCTACGTTTCGCCGCCCGCTACCGTCCCGGCCGCTCACGCGCGCTGCTCGGCGGCGACTTCTACGACACCGTCCGCACGCCCGACGGCACCGTGCACGCGATGATCGGCGACGTCTGCGGGCACGGCCCGGACGAGGCGGCGCTCGGCGTGGAGCTGCGCATCGCCTGGCGGGCGCTGACGCTGGCGGGCCTGTGCGGGGACGAGCTGCTGAACACGCTTCAGCAGGTGCTGGAGCACGAGCGCGACGACGACGAGATCTTCGCGACGGTGTGCACGGTGGACATCGCGCCCGACGGCCGCCGGGCGGGCCTGTGCCTGGCCGGCCACCCCGCGCCGCTGATCGCCCGCCCGGACCGGCCCGCGCGGCTGCTGCCGTACGACAACAACGGCCCCGCCCTCGGCCTGCTGCCGGGCGCCCGCTGGCCGCGGATGCAGGTCGAGCTGGGCGCCGAGTGGAGCCTGATGCTGTACACCGACGGCCTGATCGAGGGGCGGATCGGCGAGGGCCGGGAACGGCTGGGCCAGGACGGCATGGTGGAGATGATCCGCCGCCAACTCTCCGAGGGACTGCGCGGCGAGGCACTGCTGCGGGCCGCGGTGAACGAGGTACGCGAGCTCAACGGCGGCGAACTGACGGACGACGTGGCACTGGTACTGCTGGACCGGGTCCCCGCACCGCTCCCGTAGCCCGAACGGGCCGCCCACTGCGGGGGATCCCGCGGAGCGGAGAGCCCGCGGAGCAGGGATCCCGCGGAGCAGGGATCCCGCGCGGTCGAGCCGGCGCCGGTGCCGGGACCGGCCGCGAGTCGGAGACCAGGGCCGCAGCGCGGACGCCGAGAACCGCCCGACCCCCGGGCGGACAGGCCGAGCGGCAAGCGGCAGGACCGCGCCGCATGCCGAGCAGCAGCCAGGACCGCAGCACCCGCCGGGGCCGGTACCGGACGCGAGGCGGGGTTCCGGTTCCCGAGGTGGGTTGTCGTCCACGCTGGTCGGGAGCTGGAGCGGGAGCGGAGCCGGAGTCGGAGTCGGACAGGGCGACGCCCCGCGGCCCTGGTAGGGGGCTGCGGGGCGTCGGAAGTTCTTGTGGGGTCAGCGGCCGCCGTTGTACGGGCCGTACGGGCCGTCGCTGCTGCTGCCGCCGCGCCTGCGGCCCCAGCCGCCGCCACCGCCGATCTGCCGGAGGGCGGGCCGTACGTCCACGAAGAAGACGATCGTGGCGACGAGACCCGCGAGCTGGAGGAAGAGCATCGGCACCAGGAGGTTCACCACCACCGTGATGCCCAGGATGATCAGCCAGAAGCCCTTGTTCTGCTTGTCGGCGGCCCGGTAGGCGTCGTCACGGAACAGAGCGGCCATCACCAGCGCCACCACGGCGAGGACCAGCATGGCGAGGTAGAGCAGCCACACCAGCCCGGCGAAGCCTTCGATCAGCACAACGTCCACCACCCGACTCGACGCGATTCGACTCGCTCGTCCTTACGCGGTCACCGTACCCGCAACCGCACTCCCGCTACCCGTACAACGGGCCGGGCACCACATGAGTGCCCGGCCCGTGACTGTATGTCCCTGTCCGCCGTGTCCGTCCCGGCCGTCGGTCTCACTTGGCCGGCGGCGTGGTCTTCTTCGCGACGGGCCTGCGGACCGGAGCCTTCTTGGCGGCCGCCGCCTTCTTCGCCTCGGCGGTCTCGGTCCGCGCCTCGGCCGCGGCGGGCTTCGGCACGTCCTTGACCACGACCGGCTGGACCACGGGCGCCGGCTTGGGCTCCGACTTGGGCTCGACCGCGATGGCGAGCTCCTCGATCTCCTCGGCGGCCTCGCCGCGCCAGGTCTTCACGGCCTGCTCGCCGTGCTCGGCGACCTTCTCGTACGTCTCACGGGCCTTGACGGCGTACTCGGCGGCGACGCCGACCCCGCGCAGCGCGAAGTCCTGGGCGGACTCGCCGAACTTCTTCAGGTCGGCGTCGAGGGTGCTGCCGATCTTCTTGATGTCCCCGTCGAGGCTGCTGATGAAGTCGGTGACCTTGGCCTGGAGGGACTCCTGCGCCTCCTTGGCCTTGGCGGTCGCCTCCTTGGCGCGGGCGCCGGCCTTCTCCTGCACGGCCTTGGGGTCGGTGTTGCGGACGGCCTCGAAACGGGCCGGGGCCTCGGTGCGCAGCTGCTCCACCAGACCCGGCACCTTCTTCGCCTGCTGGAGGGCCAGATCGGCGGTGCCCGCGGCGAAGTAGAACGGAGTCGGGTCGCTGAAGGTCTTGCGCAGGTCGTCGGTGATGGCCATGGTGAAGGTCCTCCCGGATTCACATACGTCGATTTCGGCTGAGGGTCGTGCAGGTCCGCAGCGGGGCGGCCGGTCCCCTGGTCCGGTCAACTGGCCGTCTGCTGCGGGTCGGCGTCGCTCTCGTCGTTCCGTGGGCCCGCCGCACCGCCGCCGTCCGCGAATCCGTTCTCCTTGCGGAAGGACTCGTAGATCTGGAGCAGCACCTGCTTCTGCTGCTCGGTCAGCGTGGGGTCGGCGAGGACGACCGCGCGGGTCGCACCGTCCCGGTACTCCTGCCCGTCCCGTTCCGCGTCGAGGATGCCGGCCCGCACGTACAGCGTCTCGGCGGAGATCCGCAGCGCCTTGGCGACCTGCTGGAGCACCTCCGCGCTCGGCTTGCGCAGCCCGCGCTCGATCTGGCTCAGGTACGGATTGGACACGCCGGCGGCTTCGGCGAGTTGCCGGAGCGACAGCTGCGCGTTGCGCCGCTGCTCGCGCAGGTACTCACCGAGATTGCCGACGTTGAGCGATGCCATGGCTCCACTGTGCACCAGTCTTGCTAACTATTGCAAGCACCTGCTTGCAATAGTGTGTCGCGCCACTCCAGACTGAGCGCCCCCGCCGAAGCACTCCGCCGAAGCAGCCACCCGAACACCTCACCCGAAGACCCCACTCGAAAACCCACCCGAGCACTCCACCCGAGCGCTCCACCCGGAAGGGGAGCGCGCACGTGGCCTCGCCGAAGTCGCCCACCGTCGGTCTGGTCCTGTCCAGCGGGGCGGTCCTCGGCGCCGCGCACGCCGGGGTGTTGCGGGCCGTCGAGGAGGCCGGGATCGAGGTGTCCGTGGTGACCGGGTCCAGCGCGGGGGCGCTCATCGGCGGCGCCTGGGCGGCCGGGACCGGCAGCGAGCGGATCACCGGGCGGCTGCTGCGCGCGCAGTGGGCGGACTTCGGGTCCGCGGCGATCGCCCCGCGCCTGGGGCTCCTGGACACCACTCCCCTGGTCCGCAACATCGAGGAGATGCTCGGCGACCTGCTGATCGAGGATCTGCCGACCCGGTTCGGCGCGGTGGTCACGGAGTTGCGCTCCACGACGCCCCGGCTGGTCGACTCCGGCTCGCTGACGGCGGCCGTACGCGCCAGCAGCGCCGTGCCCGGCCTGTTCCCGCCGGTCCGGTTGGAGGTGGGCGGCGCGCTCTGCGTCGACGGGGCCGTGCTGTCGCCGTCTCCGGTCTGGGCGGCGCACCGGCTCGGCGCCGAGCGGGTCATCGCCGTGGGCTTCGGCCGCGGCAACGCCCGCTGGCGCCGCTGGTTCGAGTCCCGCCCCGGCCACCCGGCCCACGGCCGCCACGCCGACCTGGCCGTCACCATCGACACCGCCGGCCACTCCTCCTGGTCGGCGGCCGGCGTGCCGGACCTGATCGACCGGGGGTACCGGGCGACGCGGGAGGCCCTGGAGAACTGGAACTGACGCCACCGGTCGGCCGGGCGTGCGGCGGCGTGCGGCGTTGCGCCCGCACCCGACCTGCCCGGCGCAGGACAGCCCGGCCCGGGACGGACAACCACGGCGCGGTCCGGCTCGTCGACGCCGACACCACGGCGGGCCGATCCGCTCCCCGCCCCTCCGACACCACCACGGCCGACCCGCAACCCGCCCCTCCGACACCACCACGGCCGACCCGCAACCCGCCCCTCCGACACCACCACGGCCGACCCGCAACCCGCCCCTCCGGCGCCGCACGCACCGCCCCGCTCCCCCCCACCCACCTCACGCCCCCGGCTCCCCACCCTCCTCACGCCTCCCAGGGCAACTCCCGTTCGTGCACCACCTCCAGTCGCGAGACCGCGCGGGTCAGTACCACGTAGAGCCGGTTCAGGCCGCGTTGCTCCGACTGCGCGATGGCCGCCGGTTCCACGGCGACGACGTGGTCGTACTCGAGGCCTTTGACGAGGGTCGCCGCGACGACCGTCACCCGGGCGGCCGGATCGTCCGGGCCGGAGGTCGGGATGCCGGCCCCGGCCAGGGCCTCGCGGACCCCGTCGACCTGGGGGTCCGCGGCGATCACGCCGATCGAGCCCTCCCGGGGGAGTGCGTCGCGGACGGCGGCCACGACCGCGGAGCGCAGGTCGCCGTCGGCTCGCCGGACGCGCAGTTCGCCGTCCCGGCGCAGGGAGTCGGCGCGCGGCACGTCGGCGTCGAGGAGGTCGAGCAGGCGGCCCGCGAGGGTGAGGACGGCGGCCGGGACACGGAAGCCCGTGGTCAGCGGGACGATCGTCGCGTCCGGCTTGCCCAGGTGGGCCATCTGCGCCCGCCAGGAGTCCGCCGCCCAGGGGGTGGTGCCCTGCGCCAGGTCGCCGAGGACGGTGAGCGAGCCGAAGCGGACCCGGCGCGCGACCGCCCGACACTCCATCGGGGAGAGGTCCTGGGCCTCGTCGACGACGACATGGCCATAGCCCTGGGGATGGTCGAGGAGGCCGGCGATCTCGTCGAGGAGGACGAGGTCGGCGGGCGACCAGCGAGCCGACCTCGGGGAGCGGGGCGGCCGCGACCAGCGCAGGGCCCGCTGTTCCCCGGGGTCCAGGAGACCGTCCGCGGCCCGCGCCAACTCCGCGTCGTCCGTGAGGAGTCGGGCCAGCACCTCCTCCGGGCGCAGCTTCGGCCACAGTGCCTCCACGCACGCGCTCACCGGCCGGGCCCGTTCGATGCGGCGGGTCCATGAGGCCGGGCGGGGCCCGCTCCGGCGTTCCACCTGCTCCTGGATCCGGCGCACGATCCGGCTGCGCACGCGCTCGCGCCCGATCTCGTACGGCGGCTCCTCGGCGAGCACCCCGGCGACGATGTCCGTCAGCCGGTCGCCCGCGATCCGCCAGCGGTAGGAGTCGTCGGGGACGGAGAGGTCGTCGGCGTGGCCGGCCGTCACCCGCCCGTACACCGCGCGGCGCAGCACCTCGGCCATCCGGGCGTCGTGCTTGACGGCGGCGGTCCGGTCGGGATCCGTCCCGGTCGCCGGACGGCCGGCGATCTCGTCGTGCAGGGTCGACTGCCGTACGCCGGTCTCGCCGAGGGAGGGGAGCACCTGGGCGATGTAGGAGAGGAAGGTGCGGTTGGGGCCGAGGATCAGCAGTCCGCCGCGCTGGATGCGCCGCGGGTGGGTGTAGAGGAGGTAGGCGGCCCGGTGCAGGCCCACGGCGGTCTTGCCGGTGCCGGGAGCGCCCTGCACACACACGGACTCGGCGAGCTCCCCGCGGACGAGTTCGTCCTGCTCGGGCTGGATGGTCGCGGCGATGTCCCGCATGGGGCCGACGCGGGGCCGTTCGATCTCACGGGCGACGATCCCGCCCGGCCGCCCCGGCCCGCCCGGCCGCCGACGCCCGGCCCGCTCCCCGCCGTCGGCGTGCCCGCCCGTGTCGAGGCGCTCGTCCTCCAGGCCCGTGAGGTCGGCGGAGTCACCCCGGCTGCCGGGAGCCCAGCCGAACCGCCGCCGGACGGCCACGCCCTGGGGGTCGCGGGCGCTCGCCTGGTAGAAGGCGCGGGAGACGGGGGCGCGCCAGTCGACGACGAGGGGCGGGGCGGCCGGGTGCTCGCTGATGCGGAGCCGGCCGATGTGGTGGGCGAGGCCCGCGTGCTCGCCGCCCGTGCCGTGCGCGAAGTCCAGCCGGCCGAAGAACAGGGGGCCTTCGGGCAGTTCGTGCAGGGCCTTGGCGTGGCTGCGCAGCCGGTACCCGAGGACCTCGGCGTCGGCGCCGGAGGCGGAGACGTCCTCGCCGGTGACGATGTGGAGGTCGGCGCCCTCGACCATCGCGGCCAGGGCGGCGCGGCAGCTGTCGTGGTGGGCACGTTCGTGGTGCAACGCGGTGCCGAGATCCGGCGGGCTCTTCGGGTCGCCCTCGGGGACCGGCTCGGGTGTCGTCATACGGGAAGGGTAACGAATAACGTAACCGAGTCACATTTTTTACTTAGTATCAGTCTGCGGGAGGTCCCGGTACCGGTCCTGGTACCAATCCGGGTACGAGCCCGGGTACCGGTCGGCCGAGCTGCGGCAGACCCGCCCCCAGCACCGCGAACGCCCGATCCGCCGCCGCCTCCGCGTCCGCCCGCACGTCCTCCACCCGCTCCCCCTCCGCGATCCGCCGCCAGTTCTCCTCGGCGAGGATCCGCCGGACGGCGACGATCTGCCCGGCGGCCAGCCGCGCGTCGAGGGGGTCGGGCAGCTCGTCCGCCAGGGCGTCGGCGAGGGCCGCCTCCGAGCGCTCCAGGTAGCCGTACAGACGGGCGACCAGGGAGGGCGTGCCGTAGAGCATGGCGTGGAAGGCGCGCACGTTCGGGTGGTCGTTGAGGCCGGTGACGGGGTCGGCGGCGGCCAGCCCGGCGAGGAAGTGCCGGCGCAGGGCGGGCAGCGGTGCGACCCCCTCGGCCCGCGCCGCCGTGACCACCCGGGCCGACTCCTGCTCGTGGTCGGCGATCCGGTGCAGGACCAGGTCCTCCTTGGCCGGGAAGTACCGGAACAGGGTCGGCTTGGAGATCTCGGCCGCCGCGGCGACCTCGGCGACGGACACCGCGTCGAAACCGCGCTCGACGAAGAGCCGGACGGCGATGTCCGACACCACCTGGTACATCCGCTGCCGCTTGCGCTCGCGCAGCCCGGTCTCGCTCATGGACCGAGCCTACGGGGGATCGCCACCCCACCCCGATCGACCTCGCCCCCGATCGACCTCACCCCTCCCGACCTCGTCGCCCCCTCCCGACCTCGACCCCCCTTGACCTCAACCGGGGTTGAGGTCGAAGACTCCATGCACGCGCATTCAACGGCACCGCAGTGGAGGTATGTCATGCGAGCAGCACAGGTGAAGGCGTTCGGCGGACCGGAGGTCCTGGCCACGGTGGAGCTGCCGGACCCGGTCCCGGGCCCCGGCGAGGTCCTGATCGAGGTCGCCCACGCCGACACGATCTACGTGGAGACCCAGGTCCGTGCGGGCCTGTTCCGCGCCCACTTCCCCGTCGAGCCGCCCTACGTCCCCGGCGGCGGCGTGGCCGGCACGGTCACCGCGGTCGGCGCGGGCGTGGACGCCGGGTGGGTGGGCCGCCGCGTGACGTCCTTCGTGACCGGCAGCTACGCCGAGCGCGTGACGGCTCCGGTCACCGCGCCGACCCCCGTCCCGGACGGCGTGGACCTGCGCACGGCCGCGGCACTCGTGCACGACGGAGTGACGGCCGCCGGTCTGCTGGAACACACCGCCGTGGGCCCCGGTGACCGCGTCCTGATCCTCGGCGCCTCGGGCGGCATGGGCACCCTGCTGATCCAGCTGGCCCGCGCCCGGGGCGCCCGGGTGGTGGCCGCGGCACGGGGGGCACGGAAGTCGGCGCTGGTGCGGGAGCTGGGGGCGGACGCGGTGGTGGACGTGTCGGAGCGGGACTGGGTGGAGCGGGCGCGGCAGGCCCTGGGGCGGCCGGAGCCCACCCGTGCCGCCGAGGCGGCCACCGAGACCACCGCCGAAGCCGATACCGAAGCCGCCTCCGAAGCAGGCTCCGAGGCCCCCGCCGAAGCCGCCGCCGATGTCGTGCTGGACGGCGTCGGCGGTGAACTCGGCCTCGCGTCCTTCCCGTTGACCGCCGACGGTGGGCGTTTCTCCGCGCACGGGGCACCCTCGGGCGGCTTCGCGGCCGTGGACGCGGCGGAGGCGGAGCGGCGGGGCGTCACCCTGTTCGGGATCGGGGACCTGCAGTTCGGCGAGGCAGAGGCGCGCCGCCTGACCGCGCACGTCCTGGCGGAGACGGCCGCGGGGCGGCTGCGGCCGGTGATCGGCGCCCGCTTCCCGCTGGCGGAGGCCGCCGCGGCGCACGCGGCGATCGAGGGGCGGGAACTGGTCGGGAAGGTCGTGCTCGACGCGTGAGGTCCGGGGTGTGAACCGGCGCCCGCGGGCGGGCGCCGGGGTCAGGGCCTTCCGCGTGCCAGGGCCAGCTCGAGGTAGGGGTTGGTCGTTCGGGGGGTCGGGAGGCCGAGGGCAGCGATGGCCGCGGCCAGCGTGTCGGCGTAGGAGTCCACGGCCCGGCGGACGTTGGGGGCGTCCAGGCCGGCCCCGGTGGTCAGGCGGACGAGGTCGATGTACGCGGAGCGGACGGTCTCGATCCGGCGGTAGGCCGTCCAGTCCTTCTGCCAGTCCCTCGTGTACCTCTCCGGCAGCTTCTCCTCCCACCGCCGGAACATACGGGCCCGGATCTCCGGCCGTGTCGGCGTCAGGTGCAGGTGCCGGACCAGGTCGTAGAGCGGGTCGCCGACGAGGGCCATCTCCCAGTCGATGATGGTCAGCGCCCGGTCGTCGTCGCGGCGCACCAGGTTCCACGGGTTGAGGTCGCCGTGCAGCAGGGCGGGGGCCCGCAGGCTCACCCGGTGCCGGGACAGGATCTCCCGCAGCCGCCGTTCGTCGGGCAGCCCGAGCGTGCGGGCCAGTTGCAGCGACTCCTTCGGCAGGTCCCTCACGAGCCCGATCAGTTGTTCCTTGAGCCACTCGCAGAACTCGACGTCACGGGCCCCCGTGTCGACCAACGCCACGTCCACTCGCGTCAGTTCGCACAGCTGGTCGACGAGCCCGTCCGCCTCGTGCGGGCGCAGCCCGTTCACCGGGTGACCGGGCGGCTGGTCGATGCGAGTGCCGACGTACGTGTGAATGCTGAAGGCGTCGTCCGGGTAGCTCTCGCCCAGCGCCAGCACCTCGGGCGCCGCCACCCGGACACGCGACTCCTGGATCGCCCGCAGGACGGCGTGCTCACTGAGGTGACTCGGCTCCAGCCGCGAGACGTTGGGCAGTCTGCGCCGTACGACCACCGGGGTCGGCATGCCGGGTACGCAGACCACGGAGTTGAGGTGCGCGGTCCCCTTGAACACCCGGCCCGCCGGAGCCGCTCCCTCGGCGAGCAGGGCCTCGCGCACGGCCGACCGCGGGAAGCGGGGGTTCTCGGGCAGGCGTCTGTCCGGCTCCCAGGCGGAGGCCTTCGCCACCCAGTGCAGGCCGCCGACGCCTCCGTCCCCGCGCGAGGCCAGCCAGCGGAAGAGTGCCCGGGCGATCTCGTCGTTGGCCGGCACGTCCGTGAGCCGCAGGGGCCCGGCAGCGGTCTCCAGGGCCCGGCGCACCTCCGCTGTGGCCTCGTCCAACCTCTTCTGGGTCGATGCCCCCCGCAACGACCGCGCGGCCCGCATCACGTCCGGATAGACGGACTGCGCCCACTCGAATTCGACGTAGTGACGCAGGTCCTTGGCCAGACCCTTGACCGCGCCGGGCCGAAACCGCCACATGGCCCCCTCCCACGCCTCGATCACCTCGTCCCACTGATGGGCCGGGTACCGCATGCGCACCAGATGGGTGGCGAGGTCGTGCAGCGGGTCGCCGTAGGTGGCCAGTTCCCAGTCGACGCAGACGAGCGGCGGGTCGCCGTCGTAGGTCACGATCAGGTTGTCCCGGTGCAGGTCCGCGTGGAGCAGGCTGTACGGCCGGCGGGTCATCGCGGGCACGTCCGCGGCCAGGCGCGGCAGAGCGTCGTCGGAGACACCCAGGGCCTTGAACAGCCCGCCGAACTCGTCCCAGTTGGGCTTGCGGATCTGCTCGTCCGCGCACAGGGCCAGGGTCTTCAGGAAGGCCTGGCTGTCGTTGTGGTTGGCGGGCCAGGAATCAGGCAGCGGCGGCAGTAGCTGCCGACGCACCTGGGTCATCCGGGCCAGCAGCTCGGCCAGCGCCTTCACCAGCAGGGTGTCGACAGGCTTACCGTTTCCGCAGATGGTGGAGAGCGGTACTCCCTCCACATGGCTGTGGACGGAGTAGGCCGGCGTCTTGACCAGGCATTCGGGTGCGTACGGCAGGGCGCCGTGGACGGCGTCGAGGATCGCTGCCTCGTCACGCCAGGTCCTGATCACGACGGGCAGCGCGTCGGATCGCCTGACGCGCACTATCACCGAGGTCCCCGCGGCACGGCCGACCAGCGGCGCGACATCCTCCGTCAGCGGCAGCACATGGTTACGATTGTGGTGGCCGCTGGTCTCTCGGGTCGATTCGGCGGCCTCGACGAAGGCCCGCAGCACTCCGGGCACGTCCTCGGTGGTCCGTTTCCCCAGGTGACGAGGGGAAACAAGATGGTCGACCACTGGCCGCTCCGGTACTCGCGCTGGGCAGGGTAGGGCAAACGGTAAACGCGCCGCACGACCGGAGTGAGGATCAGCTGAGCCGAATGGTGGTTTTGCCACGCACTCACGTCGGATCGTTCGAGACCGGCTTGTTCGCCGTCTCATACGTACGGACGGGAGCGATTGCTCGCGCGGTTGAGGCATGCTAACGCAGCCGGACCGGCTATTCGGCGAGATGGTTCCAGACGGAGTCGAACCACGCCTGCCAGTTCGATCTGCCGCTCGATCACCTCGTAGGGGCCGTGCAGCGCCTCCGTACCGTTGAACAGACAGAGCTTGAAGGCCGGCGTCTGTGGCGCGTATCTGATCTGGACATCGACGGTCGACACGTGGTTCTGCGTCTTCAGGTCCCTCAGCACCCCGCCCAGTGACTCCGTGTGCCGGTCCGTGATGTCGTGCAGACGGTTGCTAGTGGCGCTGCTGCTCAAAGCGCCCTGACCGCCGTCAGCACCGCTTGCAGCGAGTTCACCACCGTCGTGGCGCCCGCGCCCAGGAGCAGCTTCTCCTTGCGCCCGTTACGCGCGTAGCCCAGGAAGGGCACGCCTGCCTCGCGGGCGGCCAGGAAGTCGGAGGGGGCGTCGCCGATCATCAGGGCGGTACCGGGCGCCGATCCCATGGCGCGCAGGGCGCGGTTCAGACAGTGCGGGTGGGGCTTGAGGTGGCGCAGTTCCCGGGTGCGGCCGTAGATGTGCGGCGCGAAGCAGGAGGTGAGCCCGCGGTCCGCCAGGTAGGTGGCCGCCGCCTGCGGGGAGTTGTTCGTGGTGACGGCCAGCCGCAGCTTCCGGGCGACCAGTGTGCGTATCAGGGGGTCCGCCCACGCCGTGGGCATCGCCGTGGACGTCGCCTTCAGCTCCTCCTGGGTGAGGCGCTCCTCCAGCTCCGCGACCAGGTCGCTGCCCGGATGCCGGCGGTCCACCGCGCGCAGCACGACGTGCGGGTCCGGCGACCTCCGCTCGTCCGCCGTCAGCAGGCCGCGCAGACCCCGCCCTTCGAGCCACGCCACGAAACCGTCGGCCACACCTTCCGCCGAGTGGCCGGCGAAGAGCCGGCAGATCGGCCCGTCGAAGTCCCACAGGACGACCCTCGCGCGGGCGAACAACGCCCGCAGCTCCTCGATCTCGTTCCCTGTGTCGTTGTTCCCGGTGTCGGCTGCCACCTGCTCAGTCTGCGTCGTATCAGAGGTCACTAGAAGAGTGTCAGGTCCGTCGTGATGGTTTCCCAGAGGGCGTCGAACCACTTCTGGGATTCCTCCACGAACGCGGCGTCGCGCTGACCGGCGGCCTTCTCGAAGGAGAAGAGGAGGGACTCGGTGCCCCGCACGTCGTACATGTCGAGGGTGCCGGCGTCGGTGGTCTCCTCGGTGCGCGCGACCATGTAGTACGCGATCAGCGCCTCCTGCCCGTTGAGGAGGTACAGCTTCACCGGCGGGGTGAACGGCAGCGCGCGGAAGGTGATGTTGACGTCCACACCGTGCGAGCGCAGCGCGCGGAGGTTGTAACTCAGCACCTGGCCCTGCGCGTTGCGCATCGACAGCCATCGCTGGTGGACCGGGTCCTCGTCGTCCCCGCGGTCCTCGACCGAGACCGGGAAGGCGAGACTGATGTCCCGGGACGGCAGCAGGATGCGGACGTCGATCTTCTGCGGCCGGATGCTGCCGGCGTGGATCAGCCGCAGGGGCTCACCCAGGGCCGGGATCAGGCTCTCGGCGGTGAGACAGGCCGCGTCGATCCGCACATGCGGGACCCCGAAGGCCGCGGTGAGCCGCGGGGCCAGGCCCACCATCGTGGGCTGCGGCTCGCCGCGGTCCGGCGCCGGGGGTTCCGCGATCCGCGGCGGACTGCCCTTGCTCACGTTGGTGAGCAGCCCGTCGTCCTGGAGCACCCGCAGAGCCTGGCGGACGGTACCGCGCTCCACGCCGAACTCGTCGGCCAGTTCGGCCTGGGTGGGCAGCCGGTCGCCGGCCCTGAGATCCCCGACGCGGATGCGTTCGCGCAGGACATCGGCGATCTCACGCGGTGAGAGCCTGCTGCCGTTCACTGCCACGTTCTCCTGGGTCACGACCAAACGCTACAACTTAGATCCATCTGGCGGGAGTTGCTTGAAAGTTGTTTATCAACTGCCACCAAGTGGGGACAACATAGTCATAGTTGGCAACCAACTTGAGTGAGTTGGCGGAAGGTTTGCCTCCCACTCCAGTCTCGGAAGGGGGGAACCACCATGCCTGTCCTCGTCCTCCTCTGCGCCGCCTTCGTCGTCGGTGTCGAGCAGACCATCCAGTGGAAGTACGGCACCGCCGGCGCCCTCGGCCTGCTCCTGCTCAGCGTCGGCATCAAGGCCAAGAGCCCCGTCATCAGCTCGGCCGGCGCCGTGATCCTCGCCCTCCTCGCCACCGGACCCGCCGTCAGCTCGTGAGCACCAGCTCCGAGCTGATCGTCCCCCACAGTGCGTCGAACCACAGGTGGGACTGTTCCACGAACGTCGTGTCACGCGGTCCGGCGCCCTGCTCGAAGGCGAACAGCACCGACCGCGTGCCTTCGGCGTCGTACATCTCCAGGTGCTCCTGGTCGATCGTCTGCTCGCGCCGCTTGACCGTGTAGTAGGCGAACAGCGCTTCCGTCCCGTTGAGGAGATACAGCTTGACGGGCGGGGTGAAGGGCAGTGCGCGGAAGGTGACGTGCACGTCGATGCCGTGCGTGGAGCGCAGGGTGAGCAGGTTGTGCCGCAACACCTGGCCCTGGGCGTTGCGATGGGCCAGCCAACGGCGCTGGAGCCGCCCGGTCTCCGCGATGTCCACCGGCGCCGGAAAGGCGAGTTCGATGTTCCGGGACGGCAACAGGACACGGACGTCGATCTTGGCCGGTTTCAGTTGCCCCGCGTGGATCCGCCGCAGGGGTTCACCGATCGCGGCCGTCAACGAGACCGCCGTCAGGCACAGGGCGTCGACCTCCACGTGCTCGGCGGCGAAGGCCTCGGTGATCCTCGGCGGGAGCGCCACCATCGAGGGCTGCGGCGCCGCCGCGGGGCCCGTCGGGGGGCCGGCCGCCCCCGGCCGCGCGGCGACCGTCGCCGGGCTTCCCTTGGAGACGTTGATGAGGAGCTGCTCGGACTGAAGAATGCGCAGCGCCTGGCGCACGGCACCCCGCTCTACGCCGAACTCGTCCGCCAGCTTGGCCTGCGTCGGCATGCGCTGACCCGGCCGCAGCACTCCGGTTCTGATCCGGGTGCGCAGCTCGTCGGCCACCTCGCGGTGTGACCGTTGCGGCCGCACCGCCCCCCTCCGCCCATTGACGGAGGCATGTTCCGGCTCCACGTCCGCACACTACAACTTCCCGCCATCTTTGGGCAGTTCAAAGATAGATGGTTATAGGACGCTTCCAAGCGGACATAGTTACAGTGAAGTTGGCAGCCAACTTCAACGACATGGTCAAACTTTCAGACGGTTGGCGGTCGGGCTTCCTTCCGGAGGGGAGCCGGGAGCCCGAGCAGTCGACACCGACGTACAGCCACAACTGAACATCGCCCGCACAGCCACAACTTCAGATCGTTCGCACAGCCACAACTGAACAGCTACGGATACCCGCATCAAAGAATCACGGACACACAGCCAGACGCACGGAAGCACAGGAAGTACAGACGCACAGACGGACAGCCACGCGGAAAGGAGCCGTCAGAACATGTCCGGGCACCAAGGGCGCCCGGACGTACGCAGCAGGGCGTCGGCCCCTCGGGCGGCGCCCGCTCGTTCTTCCCGGAGCCGGCCCAGCGTCGCCAGCCGCCCCGCGGACTCGTCGCCCAGCCACAGCGTCGCCAGCTCGGCCACGTCCAGGGTGAGGTCGGCGCCGCGGGTGGTCGGCGTACAGGAGGCGCCGTCGGGGGTCGCGTCCAGCAGGAAGCGGCCTCCGGCCAGGCCCGACCGGTCGACGACCTCGAGGACCAACGCGCCCGACGCGTCGTACGTCCGCGCCTCCAGGGCCCGTACGACGTCCAGGATCCGCACCCACAGCCAGTCCGCCTGCGTGGTGATGCGCGCCGCGCGCGGGTCCGGCAGATGGAGCGGGAGCAGGTCGTCCGGTGAGCGCCAGCCCGTCTTCACCCGGGTGATCCAGTCGATGGAACAGAGGTAGTGCCACAGGGCACGCTCCGCGGCCGGGGTCACCGCGCTCAGCCAGTTCACCGTCGCCGTGTTCAGCGGCTGCTTGGCGTCGCTCCACTCGTCGTCCGCCCGGTAGGAGGCCATGCCCTCCACCACGCCGTCCGCCGAGCGGTAGACCACGAAGAACGGCTCGACCCACGCACCGCCGAACAGCCACAGCTGTCCGGTGCGCGCCGCCCACCAGTGCTCGTCCCGGTCGATCGCGCCCGGCTGGGCGCTCCGCAGCCGCTCGTGCAGCTCGGGACCGATCCGGCGGATCTCCTCGGGGTCGGCGAAGTCGATCCGGCCGCCGTCCCGCGGGCCCGACCAGTTGGGGTCGAGGCCGGCGCGCGGCACGTCGATCGACCACTCGGTCATCGTGGTCGCCGGACCGAAGCCGTACCGGCCGTAGATCCGGTACTCGGCGGCTATCAGGGTGGCCACGACGTCCCCGCGGTCCTTCGCCGCCGTCAGGTCGTCGGCCATCAGACGGGTGAGGATTCCGCGGCGGCGGTGGGTGGGCGCGACGGTGACGTTGGAGATGGCGTCGGCGGGGACGGGTGCGCCGCCGACCGCCGTGAGCTCCTGGTCGAACGAGCGGAAGGTCGCCACGCACCGGCCCGCGTCGAAGGCGCCGGAGACACGGGAGTCCGCGAACGCGATCCGACGGTCGGCGAGCATCTGGTCGGGGACGGTGGGCGGGCGGAGAAAGCCCGTGTTCACGGCACGGGTCCAGTCGGGAAGCTCCGCGTCGGTGACTGCGCGGACGTCGATCGGCTGCTGGATGGCTCGGCGGGTCATGGGATCACCGTAGGCAGGGGCGGGCGGGTGGTGCGAAGATTTTTCCCGCCTTCGCCGCCCCGGCCCCGGTGGCACCTCGCCGGCGTCACACCAGCAGGTCCTCCACCTGTGCCTCTCCCTCCCGGTAACGCCTCGTGATCTCCGCACCCGACTCGTCCGCCGTCCGCTGCAGGCGCTGGCGGCGGCTCGAGACCTGCTGCTCGTAGCGGACCAGGCAGCCCATCGCGTCGTGGAGCTCGGGATCGGTGCGCGCGTCGAGGTCGGAGAGTTCGACGTCGGCGAGCATGTCGGCGGCCAGCCGCCGGTACTCCTCGCTGTGCGGCGTGCCCAGGGTGACGTGGCGGGCCGAGGAGCGGTGCCGGGCCGGGGCGTCGGTGAGGATCTCCGACAGCCGCTCCACCACGGAGGCCGCACCCGACGGAGAGCGGCGGGCCAGCTCCGCGCGCAGGATGTCGATACGGCCCTGGAGCAGCCGTCGTACATAGCTGAGGTCGGCCTCGTCGCGCTGGGCGTCCCTGCGCAGGGTGCGCAGTTCGGGCAGGCTCAGCCCGGTCAGGTCGTGCTCGGGTTGTTCCGTGGGCGGCACGGGGCTGTCGTTGCGCTGTGTCGGCGGCCGGTGTGTCGCAGGCCGCCCGGTACTCGGTGTGCTCATGTCCTTCTACCGTCCCCTCGACCGGCGTGTGGGAAGCATCGTGCCACCCCGATCGACCGCTGGGTTACCGAGTCCCCCCGAACGGCCCCAGATGGGGGCTTAAGGATCAAAAATGGGCCACTCCCGGGTCCGCGCGACGCACCCGGCATCATGGTCCGCATGCGAGCGGTGGTGCAGAGGGTGGACGGCGCGAGCGTCGTCGTGGACGGCGAGACGGTCGGGGAGATCAACGGCGAGGGACTGTGCGTCCTGGTCGGGGTCACCCATGAGGACACGAAGGAGAAGGCGGCCCAGCTCGCCCGCAAACTCTGGTCGGTCCGCATGCTGCACGAGGAGAGGTCGTGCAGCGACATCGACGCCCCGCTGCTGGTGATCAGCCAGTTCACGCTGTACGGGGACGCGCGCAAGGGGCGCCGCCCCACCTGGAACGCGGCCGCCCCCGGCGAGACGGCCGAGCCGCTCGTCGACGAGGTCGTCGCCCGGCTGCGGGAGCTGGGCGCGACGGTGGCGACGGGCCGGTTCGGTGCGCAGATGCGCGTGTCGCTGACGAACGACGGCCCGTTCACCGTGCTGATCGAGATCTAGGGTCCCCTGCGAACCCTGGGGTCCCTGGGGGTTCCCTAGGGTTCCACGACCGTTTCCTGAGCGGCCGCCGTCGTTCCGGCCAGCAGCGGAGCGTCCACCGGCACGTTCCGCTTCACCAGGGCCAGGGCCACCGGGCCGAGCTCGTGGTGGCGTACGGCCGTGGTGATGAAGCCGATCTTGCGCCCGTCGGGGGCGTCGTCGGCGACGCGGAGTTCGGTACCGGCGGCCGGCAGGTGGACCTCGCTGCCGTCGAGGTGCAGGAAGACGAGGCGGCGGGGCGGCTTGCCGAGGTTCTGCACCCGGGCCACCGTCTCCTGGCCGCGGTAGCAGCCCTTCTGGAGGTGCACGGCGGTGCCGATCCAGCCGAGCTCGTGCGGGATGGTGCGGTGGTCGGTCTCGAAGCCGAGACGCGGGCGGTGGTGCTCGACGCGGAGGGCCTCATGGGCGAGGATCCCGACCGGCGGACCGGCCTGCCCGGCGTACGCCTCCAGGTCGGCGCGGGGGAGGAAGAGATCGCGGCCGTACGCGGTCTCCCGGACGGTGACACCCGGCGGGACGGGGGCGATGGAGCCCGCGGGGAGGTGGACGACCGCGATGTCGGCGGTGCGGTCGGCGACCTCTACCCGGTTGAAGAACTTCATCGACTCCAGGTAGGCGATCAGCGCCTCCTGGGTGCCGGGTTCGACGTGCGCCCAGACCGTCAGGCCGTCGTCCACCAGATAGAGCGCGTGTTCGATGTGGCCGTTCGCGGAGAGGATCAGCGCTTCGGTGGCCTCACCGACGCGGAGGTCGGTGACGTGCTGGGTGAGGAGAAGGTGCAGCCAGCTCAGCCGGTCCTCGCCGGAGACGGTGACGACTCCGCGGTGCGAGAGATCGACGAAACCGGCACCGTCGGCGAGGGCGCGCTGCTCGCGGAACAGATCGCCGTAGTGACCGGCGACGCCTTCGTCCACACCCTCGGCGGGGACGGCGCCGGGCAGGGACAGCAGAGGGCTCTTCATGGCCCCAAGCCTACGACTTGGTAATTGAACCCTTGAGCGTGCAGTCCTTGCACCGCCCGAAGATCGCGAAGTGCTTCATGTCCGTGTCGAAGCCGAAGGTCTCGCGCAGCTTGTCCCGGAACTCCGCGGCCACCTGTACGTCCGCCTCGATGACATTGCCGCAGTCCCGGCAGACGAGGTGGAGGTGATGGTGCCGGTCCGCCAGGTGGTACGTCGGCGCCCCGTGCCCCAGATGCGCGTGGCTGACCAGCTCGAGCTCCTCCAGGAGCTCCAGGGTCCGGTACACGGTGGAAATGTTGACCCCCGACGCCGTCTTCCTCACTTCCACGAGGATGTCGTCGGGGGTCGCGTGCTCCAGGGTGTCCACGGCCTCGAGGACAAGCTGGCGCTGCGGCGTCAGCCGGTAACCGCGCTGCCGCAGGTCGCTCTTCCAGTCAGTGCTTTCAGTGCTCACCACACAGAAGAGTCTAGTAACTACTTGAAGAAGGCGATCCCGTCGTCCGGCATGTCGTCGGGGAGGGCCTTCGCCCAGCGCTCGACATCCTCCGGGGTGACGACCTTCTTCAGGTGCGCCGACATGTAGGGGCGCAGCTCGGTCTCGGGGGTCTGCTTCTCGCCGACCCACATGAGGTCGCTCTTGACGTACCCGTACAGGCGCTTGCCGCCGGTGTAGGGGCCGGAGGCGGCCGTGCGGGCCACCGCGTCGGTGACGAGGTCGATCTGCGGCTTCTTGTCGGCGAGCTCGCCGTACCAGATCTCGACGACGCCGTCGTCGCGGACCATGGTCACCTCGACCTTGCGGTCGGCGTCGACGCGCCAGAAGCCGGACTCCGACTCCAGCGGCCGGACCTTGTTGCCCTCGCCGTCCAGGACCCAGGTGTGGGAGTGGTACTCCAGGAAGTCCCGGCCGTCGTGGCCGAAGGTGACCTCCTGTCCGAAGTTGCACTTCTCCGAACCGGGGAAGTCATGCACGCCCGCGCCCGCCCAGCTGCCCAGCAGGAAAGCGAGGGGGACGAGGTCCTTGTGGAGGTCGGACGGAATCTCGATCATGAGTGACAGTTCCTGGACGTGGTCGGTCAGCGCTGGCCCTGGTACAGCTTCTTCACGGTCAGACCGGCGAAGGCGAGGGTGCCGACGCAGACCAGGACCAGCAGGGCTTCGAAGAAGATCTCCACGGGGTGCTCCTCGGATGAGCGTGCTTCGGGGTACGTACTACAGGGCCGGCCCCCAGCTTACGCGGCCGGGGACCGGCCCTCCGTGTGAGGTACTCCCTCTCGGGGGTCAGCCCAGCAACTGGCTCTGCAGGGTGACGGTCTGCTGGAAGGGAACGGCCTCGGCGGTGCCCTTACGGGACTGGAGGACGACGGCGACGACGTCACCCGCGCGGAGGTAGGCCTGCCGCAACTGCTCCGCGCCGTACGGCTTCACCTCGTCGTAGGAGTACCGCATGACGCTCATGCTGTCGAAGTCGGCGGCGGTCGGGTACTTGTCGTCGAACTCCGCCTCGGCGGCGCCGCGCACGGCGTGCAGAGGGGCGCCGTAGGTGGTGAGCTCGCCGTAGACGTCGTCGGCCACCGTCCCCGTGTCGAACTGGAGCAGGTAGACACGGGTGCCGGTGCCGTCCGGGGTGGTCCAGCCACGGGCCGCGATGTGCCGCAGGCCGTAGTCGATGAGCAGCTGGCCGACGTCGTCCCGGTCCTCCTTCGACTCGAACACGTTCAGGAAGTCCTTCGTCGGCAGCCAGCCGTCGGCGCCGCGCAGCGTCTTGTCGTCCGTCGCCCCCTCGGGCGCGGGCAGCAGCAGCGCGCGCAGGTCCGCGTAGTGGGCCTGCGCCCAGTTCTTGGTGTCGAACGGGCGGGGGCTGCCCGAGGGCAGCGGCGGCCTGGTGATCTCCGGGTACGCCCAGCGGCCGTCCGACTCGGTGGCGAGACCGGGTACGTCCGTGCGCTCCATGCCCGTGATCCCGTACGCCGTCCCGGCCCCGAGCGCGGCGAACACGGTGACGACGGCGGTCCAGCGCAGCACGGCCCGCAGGACTCGTCGATCCTTCGGAGCGACGGGGCCGCCCTGGGATGCGGCCGGGTCCTGGGGTGCGGCGGGGTCCTGCGGTGCGGCGGGCGTTTCTGCGGCCGGGAGCCCTTCCGTGGTGTCCGGCTCGGCGGCGCTCCGCTCGGCGACCTGCGTCCCGACGGAGGGCTCGGCGGCCGCCTCGTCGGTCGGCGCGGCGGTGGCCGGCGTCTGCTGTTGGTCGGTCATACGGCCTGTCCCGTGTCGTCGATGCGGTCGAGTTGTGCGGTGAAGAACTTGGCGACGAACTTCGCGTCGAGCACACCGGGGGCGTTCGCGGTGACGCTGACCAGCACGTCTCCCACATAGGCGGTGCAGAGCGCGAAGCCCAGCTCCTCGTCCTTGTCCTTGGGCGTCAGGAAGCACTGGGCGTCCTTGTTGCCCGCGATCTTCGGGCCCTTGCGGAAGACGTCCGTGGCGGCGATGAAGCCGTTGACGGACGTCGCCGCCTCACGCACGGCGGTGCGGTTCTCCATCCGCGACAAGTTGACGTCGAAAGTGATCGCGTCCGTGGTGTTGTAGTCCGACCGCCCGACGACGTAGCTGCGCATCGCCACGCCCTTGATGCGCTCCTTGTCGATCAGCTTCTCCAGCTGCCGGCGCGACTTGCTGGGCAGGTCCTTGATGGACTCCTTGCGCATGGCGGTGGCCTGCGCTCCGCTGAACTCGGCGTCCGCGCCGAACTCACCGAGGTCGGGACCGCGCTCGAAGCCGTCGGTGCCGTAGGGCACGAGCAGGGCGCTCAGTCCCGCCGTACCGTCCTGCGCGGTCTTCTCGTCGGCTTGGGCCGGCGGCGCGAACTTCCACGTCGGCTTGCCGGGGGCGCGGTCGGCGTCCTGGACGGTCACCACGGTGTAGCCGACACCGCCGACGAGCGCGCACGCCAGCAGCGCGGCTCCGGCCACGGTGGCGATACGACCGGGGCGGAGGACCCTGCGGGCGGGCTTCACGACGCCGGGCTCTGCGCCGCCGCCCCCGATGGCCTCGGGATCCGCGGGGTTCACGGGACTGTCGGGGCTGTCGGGGCTGTCGGGGTGCACGGGGCCGTCGGCATTCTCGGGGTTGAATTCCGGGTTCTCGCTCACAGCTTTCCCACCTGCCGCTGGGCCAGGTCCATGATCTTCGCCTTGGAGATCGGCTTGCTGTCGTAGACCTGGATCTCCACGCAGATGTCACCGCGCCAGGCGTAGGCCTCGGCCGTGTACATCGGGAGGTAGCCCGCCTCCTCCTCGGGTGTGTCGTGCACGTACGCCGTCCCGTTGCCGTCCCCCGTGCCGGGGATGGGCCAACTGCGGGTGTCGTCCTCGTCCTCGGCCCAGTAGCCGCCGCTCTCGGCCCACTCGGACGCGGCGGCCTTGCTCTCCTGGTGGAACTGCACGAGGGCGATCTCGACGTTGTACGACTCGCCCACGCGCCACGAGACCATGGCCGCGCGGCGGAACTCGTCGTCGACGAGGTTGTTGAACGTGGCGCCCGGTCGCGTGTACTCCTGCGCGTACGTGGACAGATCCGCCCAGCCGTCGCTGTCCACCGCGAGGTCGGCGTCCTTGGCCCCCTTGGGACGGGTGATCAGCAGCTTGCGCAGATCGCCGTCCGTCTTGACCCGCCGGTCCTGCGCCGCCGACAGCGGCTCGACCTCGCCCTTGCCCTGCGCGAGCACGGGCTGGGAGAGCGGCGGCAGCGCGGTCGGCTCGCGGTCGGCCTGGACCAGGAAACCGGCGCAGGCGCCGGCGACGACACCGAGCACGGCGGCTCCGGCGATCATCAAGGTCGTACGGCCGCGACGACGGCGGAGGCGCGGCAGGGGCGGCTCAGCCGCAACGGACGCGCCCGCCTCGCCGTCCGCGGCCCCGTCTGCCTCGACAGACCCCACCGCGCCTACTACCTCTTCGGCCCTTTCTGGACCTTCCACAACATCCCCCTCAGAAGCGTGAAGCGCGTACTCCGTCTCGCGCTGCACAGGAGACCCATGGTCAACACAAGCAGTTGTAGTTGAGTTGATTACGATTCAGGCATGGCGAAGAAGCTCGTGATCAAGGTGACGGCGGGCGCGGACGCGCCCGAGCGGTGCTCCCAGGCGTTCACGGTCGCGGCCGTCGCCGTGGCCAGTGGGGTCGAGGTCTCGCTGTGGCTGACCGGGGAGTCCGCCTGGTTCGCGCTGCCGGGCCGGGCCGCCGAGTTCGAGCTGCCGCACGCGGCCCCGCTGCCCGGCCTGCTCGACTCGATCCTGGCCGGTGGGCGCCTCACCCTGTGCACCCAGTGCGCGGCCCGCCGGGACATCACGGAGAAGGACGTCATCGAGGGCGTACGGATCGCGGGAGCGCAGGTGTTCGTGCAGGAGGCGATGACCGACGGCGTCCAGGCGCTCGTCTACTAGAACGGGCCGCAGGACAGGCTGCCGGGCAGGCCTCGACGGGCACCTACGGGCGGCGTTTCTTGCCGTCCAGCTCGTCCCACCACTCGTCGGACTTCGCGTCGCCGGAGGGGTCGTCCCACCAGCGGTCCTCGGGACCGCGCCGGTTGGCGACCATCGCGGCGAGCGGCGGGATGAGCATGGCCACCACGCACATGCCCACGGCCACCGGGACCGACCAGAGGCGCACGACCGCCCACGCCAGGACGAAGAGACCGATGCAGGTCCCCATCATGGCGAAGTAGACGTGCCGCCGCCGTGCGTACATACCTCCAGCGTAGGTCCGCGCACGCCGAAGGGCCGCACCCCCGGTGTCCAACCCGCGGGGTGCGGCCCTTCAGTGGTTCACGGTGTCGTTCAGACCGCGATCGCGACCTCCGCGAGGCCGCCCTGCTGGGCGACGACCGTGCGGTCGGCGGTGGCGCCGGGAACGAGGGCGCGAACGGTCCAGGTGCCCTCGGCCGCGTAGAAGCGGAACTGTCCGGTGGCGGAGGTCGGGACCTCCGCGGTGAACTCGCCGGTCGAGTCCAGCAGACGGACGTAGCCCGTCACCGGCTCGCCGTCCCGGGTCACCTGACCCTGGATCGTGGTCTCACCGGGCTTGATCGTCGAGGCGTCCGGGCCGCCGGCCTTCGCTCCACACATGTGCTTCTCCTGAGGTCGTTCAGGTCGGTCTTCGGATGGTTACTTGTTGGCGCCGAGCTCGATCGGGACGCCGACGAGGGAGCCGTACTCGGTCCAGGAGCCGTCGTAGTTCTTGACGTTCTCCACGCCCAGCAGCTCGTGCAGCACGAACCAGGTCAGGGCCGAGCGCTCGCCGATGCGGCAGTACGCGATGGTGTCCTTGGCCAGGTCGACCTGCTCGTCGGCGTAGAGCTCCTTGAGCTCGTCGTCCGACTTGAAGGTGCCGTCGTCGTTGGCGTTCTTCGACCACGGGATGTTGCGGGCGGACGGGACGTGGCCCGGGCGCTGCGACTGCTCCTGCGGCAGGTGGGCCGGCGCGAGCAGCTTGCCGCTGAACTCGTCGGGCGACCGGACGTCGACCAGGTTCTGCGAGCCGATGGCCGCCACGACGTCGTCGCGGAAGGCGCGGATGGACTTGTTCTGCGGCTTGGCCTGGTACGAGGTCTCGGGGCGCTCGGGCACCTCTTCGACCAGCTCGCGGGCGTCGAGCTCCCACTTCTTGCGGCCACCGTCGAGAAGCTTGACGTTGTCGTGGCCGTAGAGCTTGAAGTACCAGTAGGCGTAGGACGCGAACCAGTTGTTGTTGCCGCCGTAGAGGATCACCAGCGTGTCGTTGGCGATGCCCTTGGCCGACAGGAGCTTCTCGAAGCCCTCCTGGTCGACGAAGTCACGACGGACCGGGTCCTGGAGGTCCTTGGTCCAGTCGATCCGGATGGCGTTCCGGATGTGGTTCTTCTCGTACGCGGACGTGTCCTCGTCGACCTCGACGATGGCGATGTCGGCGTTGTCGAGGTTGGCCTCGACCCAGTCGGCGTCGACCAGGACGTCACTGCGGCTCATGCTCGTTCTCCTCCGGGGCAGTTGCGGCGGGGGTGTGCAAGAAAGAGGGTGCGCGGCCGGGTCTCGCCGGCGGCCGGCGCACGGATGCCCTCGAACGAGGGCGCCGGGAGGCGCGGAAGGCCGGCGGCGCTTCCGCTCAGAAAGTGCGACAGAGCATGGCGGCGACGCGGCACAGGTCTACTGCCCGCCGCTTCGTGAGATCCGCCTGTCGCTGCATCATGTCGACGATCGTAGGGACGGACAGGTGGGCATGTCACCAGCGTGCCGAATGGTGAGACGCGATCGTCCGGATAATGGGACAGAAAAAGCGCCCGGGCCGTTGCGGTACGGCTTCCGGGCGCTTGTGTCCGTCGTCACCTCTGCGGTACGGACGGCGGTGTCTCGCCTGTCGGACACTCACCGTCCATCAGAGGTCGATCCACGGTTCGTCGGGGGTCCGTCGGGGGTCAGCCCTACCCGGCCAGCCTGACGTTCGAACCCTTCACCGAGATGTCCACACCGTTCGTCCCCGCCTGGACCTTGTCGAGCTTGATCCCGCCGGGCAGGTCGTCGATCTTCTGCTGGAAGTCGGTGATCGAGCGCACCTCGCTCTCGGCGGCCTGGACCCCGCCGAAGCTGGGCAGCGAGTCGGCGTGCACGCGGACGGTGTCGCCCTCGACGGTGACCGTGCTGAGGACGTACACGGGCTGCGGCAGCTTGGTGCCGAGGACGGTGGCCTCGACGGCGACCTTGATCTTGCCGTTGCCGCCGTCGGAGAGGCCGACCACGTTGGCGGTGACACCCTGCATGACCTGCGTCGGCTCGGACTTCGCCGTCTTCAGCAGCTCGGCGTAGGTGATGGACGCGGTGCCGGTGGCGCTGGAGGCGGTGGCGGAGCTGTAGTCGCCGGAGAACTCGACGCCCTTCATGTCCGCCTGGAGGTCCTCGATACGGATCGACTGACCGCTCGTGCCGGTCGCCGCCTCGTAGTCCTTCATGCCGACCTCGACGTCGTCCAGCGAGCCGCCGACGACCTGGGTGAGGAACGGGAAGCCCTTGATGGACACGTCCGGGGTGGTGGCGAGGCCCTCGTTGGCCTTCAGCTTGTCGGCCACCTCACCCTCCGCGAAGTTCACGGCCAGGCGGTCCGCGAGCACGAACAGGCCGCCCAGGACCACGACGACGACCAGCAGTATTCGAAGCGCACGCATGCGGTAGTTCCCCCACCCGGATGGCCTGAACGGTTCATTGACAACGGTTCAAGGTAACCCGCACGGAAGGGGCACCGGCGATTTGTCGATCACCTGTGACAGACCATCACCGCTCTTTACCCCTTACCCCTACGCCAGCGCCCGCCCGAGCACATAGACCGCGGGCGCGGCCGCGGCCAGCGGCAGGGCCACGCCCGCCGTGAGGTGGACGAAGCGGGAGGGGTAGTCGTAGCTCGCGACCCGGTGGCCGACGAGCGCGCAGACCGCCGCGCCCGCGCCGAGCAGCGCGCCCTTGGCGCCGAGGCCGGTCATCCCGCCGACCGCGATGCCCGCGCCCGCCGCGGCGAGCAGCGCCACCACGACGGAGGCCGGGGTGGGCAGCGGCAGCGCCCGGGCCAGGACGGCCACCGCCACCGCGGCCGTGCCGACCGTCACCGCGTCCGGCTCGGCGCCGAGATGCCCGGTTGCCAGGACGGCCAGCGCGGAGGAGGCGACGGTCGCCATCAGTCCGTACATACGTTCGTCGGGGTCGGCGTGCGAGCGCAGCTGGAGCACCAGACAGAGCAGGACCCAGACGCCGAGGGTGCCGAAGATCGCGGCGGGCGCGTTCTCCCGGCCCGCCGCGAGAAGCGCCGCGTCCGACACCAGTGCGCCCAGGAAGGCGAGCGCGATGCCCTGGCGGGCCGGCCACATGCCGTTCAGCCGGAACCAGCCCGCCGCGGTGACGGCCTGGAGCGCGACGAGCGGGACGAGGAGGGCGTACGAGCCGATGGCCGCCGCGCCGGAGAGGAGCAGACCGAGGACCGCGGTGAGCGCGGCGGGCTGCATCCCCGGCTCGATGATCGGCGAACGTCCTTCCAGGCGGGCCCGCTGGGCGTCGGTGACACGGGCGTTGCCGGCCAGGGTGGCGGGGCCGTAGGTCATGCCGGTATCTCCGGTCGCGGGTTCCGGCACGGGGACGGAAGCAAGGGGGGCGGCGGGCGCCGAGGACGGAGGGGAGGCCTGCTGCGGTGCCGCGGTCTGCCAGTTCCCCGCCTGGGCGTGGTTCTGCGCCGGGGAGTGGCCGTGCGGCTGCGCGTGATGCTGCGGCTGGGCGTGGCTCTGCGGCTGGGCGTGGCTCTGCGGCTGTCCGTGGTTCTGCGGCTGTCCGTGGTTCTCCGGCGGCAGGGGCGTGCCCGCCGCGGGGCCGCCGCCGTACGCCGGGCCGTTGCCGTACCCGGAGGCCTCGTCGTACCCGGAGGCCTCGTCGTACCCGGAGGTGTTTCCGTACCCGGAGGCCTCGTCGTACCCGGGAGCGTTGCCGTAGGCGGGCTGCGGGCTGCCGTGGATCGGCGCCTCGCCGGTCTGCGGGGGCAGATAGGCGGTCGGGGCCGGGTCGGCCGGGGTGACCGGCGCCTGGACGCTCGTCTCCCAGGTCTGGCCCTGCCACTGCTGCGTGTGCTGGAGGTGGGCCTGCGGGTCCTCGTACCCCTGCTGCTGCCCCGGCCAGGCCTGCTGCTGAGCGTGCTGGGGCTGATGAGCCTGCTGGGGCTGCTGCTGGGCGTACGGGTCGTAACCCTCGTAGCCCTCGTACCCCTCATAGCCCTGATGGTCGTACGGCTGGTCGGTCATCTCACCCTCCTGCGAACGGCGGGAGCACCTCGACCGTGCCGCCGTCGGCCAGCCGTACCGTCTCATGTTCGCGGGTGCCCACGGGGTCACCGTCGACGAGGAACGAGCATCGCTGCAGGACACGCACGAGTTCACCGGGGTGTCGCGCACGTGCGGCGTCGAGTGCCTCGGCGAGTGTGGCCGCGTCGTGCGGCTCCTCGGCGACCCCGGCCGCGGCCTTGGCGGCCGCCCAGTAGCGCACCGTGACCTTGGGCATCAGGTTCCTCAATCAATCGGCTGTGTACACGGTCAGGCTAGCCCGCCCGCGCGACCGCCCAGTCCCCGATACGGGCCAGCAGGCCGTCGTCGGCCGCGTGCTCGGCGTGGCCCATGCCGTGCTCCAGCCAGAGTTCGCCGTGCCCGTCGGCCGCCTCGGCCAGCATCCGGGGGTGGTCCAGGGGGAAATAGCCGTCCTGATCGCCGTGCACGATGAGCAAGGGGGTCGGCGCGATCTTCGGGACCGCCTCGACCGGGGACAGCGGGACGGGGTTCCACTCCCGGCGATGGATACGGGTGCGGAAGCCGTAGCGGCCGACCAGGCGGCCCTCGGGGCGGGTGACCATCCAGTGCAGCCGGCGCATCGGGGCCGTGCCGCGGTAGTACCAGCGGGCGGGGGCGCTCACGGAGACGACGGCGTCCACCGTCCCCTCGTACAGCGCCGCGTGCCGCAGCACCACCGAGCCGCCCATCGAGAAGCCGACGGTCACCACGCGCGCGTGCCCGAGCGAACGGGCCCACTCCACGACGGCGGCCAGGTCGAGGACCTCGCGGTCGCCGACCGTCGAGTGTCCGCCGGAGCGGCCGTGGCCCCGGAAGGAGAAGGTGACGACGGCTCCGCACCGGGCGAGGGCGGACGCCACGCGCCGCACGTGCGGGCGGTCCACGTCCCCGGTGAATCCGTGGGCGACGACGAACACCGGGTGACGGGTGGATGGCGCGGAGGCGTCGTATACGGCCGCACCCGGTTCGTATACGGAATCGACGGCAATCCCGTCGGCGGTGGGCAGAAACGTCCGCAATGGTGCGTGCGTGCCCGTCTCGGAATACGGACGAACGGTGGAACGTGCCACATGACCTGCCGGACCGCTGCTCATGTGGGCTATTCTGCTGGACAGAGGACTCGGGCAGCGTAGCCCCCGGGTCCTTTTGTGCTTTCGGAAGCGTTGTATACGAAATGGGAACCGGGCGGGAAACGCCAGGTGACCGCAGGTGTACGGCCCCTTCGGGATCGCAGAGCAGTGCCGCAAGACCCGCAGTGCCGCAATGTCCTCGCAGGGACCGAGGAGGAACCGGACGTATGAGTTCTCTGCTGCTCCTGACCAACGCTCTCCAGCCGTCGACGGAGGTGCTTCCGGCTCTCGGACTGCTGCTGCACAACGTGCGGGTGGCCCCGGCCGAGGGCCCCGCGCTCGTCGACACCCCAGGTGCCGACGTCATCCTCATCGACGGCCGCCGCGACCTGCCCCAGGTCCGCAGCCTCTGCCAGCTGCTGCGCTCCACCGGACCCGGCTGTCCGCTCATCCTGGTCGTGACCGAGGGCGGCCTCGCCGCCGTCACCGCCGACTGGGGCATCGACGACGTACTGCTGGACACCGCAGGACCGGCCGAGGTCGAGGCCCGGCTGCGGCTGGCCATGGGCCGCCAGCAGATCGTCAACGACGACTCCCCGATGGAGATCCGCAACGGCGACCTGTCGGTCGACGAGGCGACCTACAGCGCGAAGCTGAAGGGGCGGGTCCTGGACCTCACCTTCAAGGAGTTCGAGCTCCTGAAGTACCTGGCCCAGCACCCGGGCCGGGTGTTCACCCGCGCCCAGCTGCTCCAGGAGGTCTGGGGCTACGACTACTTCGGCGGCACCCGGACCGTCGACGTCCACGTACGACGCCTGCGGGCCAAGCTCGGCCCCGAGCACGAGTCGCTGATCGGAACCGTCCGGAACGTCGGTTATCGATTCGTTACCCCTGAGAAGGGGGAGCGCGCGAGTGACGAAGCCAAGGCCAAGGCGGACCGGTCGGAGCAGTCAAAAGCGGACGATCCGGACAACGTGGCCGCCCTGGACGCCGCAGAGGTCACAGCGGAGGCGTAGTACCCGCCGGTAAGCCCGGCACCCGCTCGGGAAGGGCGCTGCCCGCGCACAGGGAAGCTCCTGTACGCCCTGCCCAGAGCGGGTCCATCCGCGTAGACTCCGCGGGTGGCCAAGGTGACTCGGGATGATGTGGCGCGACTGGCGGGGACTTCGACCGCTGTCGTCAGCTATGTCATCAACAACGGACCCCGGCCGGTCGCCCCGGCCACGCGCGAGCGTGTCCTCGCCGCCATCAAGGAGCTGGGGTACCGGCCCGACCGGGTCGCCCAGGCGATGGCGTCACGGCGCACCGACCTCATAGGCCTGATCATCCCGGACGCCCGTCAGCCCTTCTTCGGCGAGATGGCGCACGCGGTCGAGCAGGCTGCCTCCGAGCGCGGAAAGATGGTGCTGGTCGGCAACACCGACTACGTCGCCGAGCGCGAGGTCCACTATCTGCGGGCGTTCCTCGGGATGCGCGTCTCGGGCCTCATCCTCGTCAGCCACGCGCTGAACGACCTGGCGGCCGCGGAGATCGACGCCTGGGACGCTCGCGTGGTGCTGCTGCACGAACGCCCCGAGGCCATCGACGACGTCGCCGTCGTCACCGACGACCTGGGTGGCGCCCAGCTCGCCGTACGCCACCTCCTGGAGCACGGCTACGAGTACGTCGCCTGTGTCGGCGGCACCGCGGACACGCCCTCCGTCGGCGACCCGGTCTCCGACCACGTCGAGGGCTGGCGGCGCGCGATGGACGAGGCCGGCGTCAGCACCGAGGGCCGGCTCTTCGAGGCGCCGTACAACCGCTACGACGCCTACCGCGTCTCCCTGGAACTGCTGGCGGGCCCGGACCGGCCGCCGGCCGTGTTCTGTTCCACCGACGACCAGGCGATCGGCCTGCTGCGTGCGGCGCGCGAGCTGCGCATCGACGTGCCCGGCGAGCTGGCGGTCATCGGCTTCGACGACATCAAGGAAGCGGCCCTCGCCGACCCGCCCATGACAACGATCGCATCGGACCGCTCGGCGATGGCCCGGGCGGCGGTCGACCTCGTCCTGGACGACGGTCTGCGGGTCGCGGGCTCGCGGCGCGAGCGGCTGAAGGTGTTCCCGTCGCAACTGGTGGTGCGGCGGTCCTGCGGCTGCGAGTAGCCCTCCCGGCTACGCCCTCCACGAGTCGTACGAGCCCTGTATGAGACGCGTCTGAGAGGCTCCGCCCTACTGCGGGATCGCTCTTTATATCGGGCATACGAGGTTCTGGCGGGCTTCTCAGGGAGCACTCAGGGAGCTCTCATGGTCGGGCGAGAAGCTTCGTTCATGACCGAGAGCATCCGCCGCAGCGGCGAGTACGAGAACTTCGAGAACCCGTACCAGGCCCCGTACGAGGGCGCCCAGCAGCACGCCTCCGCCCCCATGGCCTCCTCCCCGGTGGACCCGGAATGGCCGCCCCCGCCGGCCTACGAGCCGGTCGCGCAGCCCGTGCAGCAGCAGTCGGTGCAGCAGCAGCCCGTGCAGCCGGTGCAGCAGTCCGCGCACCAGCCGCAGCCGGCCGTCGAGCCCACCGCGGTGTGGCAGACCCAGGCAGCGGCCGGCGGCGCCGACAACGGCGGCTACGGCGGCGGAACCGCTCTCCTCACCCCCGTGGCCTCCGAGCCCGCGCCCGACCGGAAGAAGCGGGCCCGCGGTCCTTTCGCGCTGCTCGCCGCCGTGGCGATCGTCGCGGCCGCCATAGGCGGCGGCACGGCCTACGGCATCCAGGAGCTGACCGGCAAGGACGAGGTGGTCTCCTCGTCCACCACCACCAGCGTGGTGCCCTCCAGCAAGACGGGTGACGTGGCCACCATCGCGGCGGCGGTCAGCCCGAGCGTCGTCGAGGTCAGCGCCACGCTCAGCAACGGGACTTCCACCGGCTCCGGTGTGATCATCACCAGCGGCGGCGAGATCATCACCAACAACCACGTCATCTCCGGCGCCACCTCGATCAAGGTGTCGACGAGCGACGGGAAGTCGTACACCGCCAAGGTCGTCGGCACGGACAGCAAGAAGGACCTCGCGCTCATCAAGCTGGAGAACGCGTCCGGTCTGAAGGCGGCGACCCTCGGCAACTCCGACGGCGTCAAGGTCGGCGACACGGTCGTGGCGATCGGCTCCCCCGAGGGCCTGACCGGCACCGTCACCAGCGGCATCGTCTCCGCGCTGAGCCGGGACGTGACCGTCTCGACCGACGAGAGCCAGGGCCAGAGCCAGCAGGGCCAGGGCGGCGACGGCAACTGGCCGTTCCAGTTCGGCGGCCAGCAGTTCAACGGCGACACGGGTACGTCCACGACGACGTACAAGGCGCTCCAGACGGACGCCTCACTGAACCCCGGCAACTCCGGCGGCGCGCTCATCGACGCCAGCGGCAACATCATCGGCATCAACTCCGCGATGTACTCCGCCGCGACCGACTCCTCCTCCGCCGACGCCGGCAGCGTCGGCCTCGGCTTCGCCATCCCGATCAACACCGTCAAGGCCGACCTCGCCACGCTGCGGGCCGGCGGCTCCGACAGCTGACAACCCACCACCGAGTCAGGGAGTACGTCATGATCAAGCAGGTTTCGCACACGGTGACCGGTTTCGGTGCGGCCGACCTCGGCCTGGCCCTCGACGTGGCGTACGAGCTGCACCCGCCGGTCGCGCCCACCCGCGCGCCGGAGGTGGCGGCCCCCCAGCTGATGGGTCTGCGCACCACCGCGGCCCGCCCGCACCAGCGCAAGGTGCCGCTGAACCGGCTCGCGGCCCTGCGCGGCTGATCTCACCGCAACCCGCTCTTCACGCGCACACCGGGAACCGTGCGAGGCTGAGGACACTCAGCAAGTTCAGCAGGTCCGGCCTCCCGTCGTCCCACCGCACCCGAGGAAACCACGCCCATGAGCCCCGCCGAAGGCGACCGTGACACCCAGCGCATCCTGATCGTCGACGACGAGCCGGCGGTGCGTGAAGCACTCCAGCGCAGCCTCGCCTTCGAGGGCTACGACACGCAGGTCGCCGTGGACGGCGCGGACGCGCTGGAGAAGGCGACGGCCTACCAGCCCGACCTGGTGGTGCTGGACATCCAGATGCCGCGCATGGACGGCCTCACCGCCGCGCGCCGCATCCGCGGGGCCGGCGACACCACGCCCATCCTGATGCTGACGGCCCGCGACACGGTCGGCGACCGGGTCACGGGACTCGACGCCGGGGCGGACGACTACCTGGTCAAGCCCTTCGAACTGGACGAACTGTTCGCCCGCGTACGGGCCCTGCTGCGGCGCAGCTCCTACGCGGCGGCGGCCGGAGCGGGCGCCGTGGAGGAGGACGAGGCCCTCACCTTCGCCGACCTGCGCATGGACCTCGCGACCCGCGAGGTCACCCGCGGCGGACGCCCCGTGGAACTGACCCGCACGGAGTTCACCCTCCTGGAGATGTTCATGGCACACCCGCGCCAGGTCCTCACCCGTGAGCAGATCCTGAAGGCGGTCTGGGGCTTCGACTTCGAGCCGTCGTCCAACTCGCTGGACGTGTACGTGATGTACCTGCGCCGCAAGACGGAGGCGGGCGGAGAGCCGCGCCTGGTGCACACCGTGCGGGGCGTGGGGTATGTGCTGCGACAGGGCGGGGCGGAGTGAACAGGGTCGTCCGACGGTTCCGCACCCTGCCCATCCGGGCCCGGCTGTCGATGCTCGTCGCCGCCGCCGTGGCCTTCGCGGTGGCGGCGGTCTCGGTGACCTGCTGGTTCATCGTGCAGGGGAAGTTGTACGACCAGGTCGACGAGGATCTGACGAAGTCGCGGATGAAGGGGCCGGGGCAGGCCGTCCAGATGCAGAGTGCGCTGGACAACTGCACCCAGACCCCGCAGTCGAACAACAACCCGTTCCGCAACGACCTCTACACGCAGGTACTGAAAACCGACGGGACGCCCTGCGTCATCGACGAGTCAGAGGGCTCGATCAAGGTCACCCAGGCCGACAAGGACGTGATCAAGAACGCGAGCAGCGGCAAGTCCCTCATCCGCAACGGCACCGACGAGAGCGGCGACTCGGTGCGCGTGATGACGACGCCGATCACCCTCCAGAACGCCGCGACCGGCGAGCAGTCGTACGGGGCCGTCATGGTCGCCGTTCCTCTGAAGGGCACCGAGTCCACCCTCAACGACCTCGCACTCATCCTGCTCCTCGTCTCCGGCATCGGAGTCGTGGGCGCCGGCGCCGCCGGTCTGGCTGTGGCGCGTGCGGGGCTGCGGCCGGTCGACAAGCTCACCGAAGCCGTCGAACACGTGGCCCGGACGGAGGACCTGAGCATCCGGATCCCCGTCGAGGACGAGACCGACGACGAGATCGCCCGCCTCTCCCGTTCCTTCAACTCGATGACCGCGTCCCTCGCCAACTCCCGTGAGCTCCAGCAGCAGCTGATCGCGGACGCCGGGCACGAGTTGCGCACCCCGCTCACCTCATTGCGCACCAACATCGAGCTCCTCACCCGCAGCGAGGAGACGGGCCGTCCGATCCCCCCGGCGGACCGCAAGGCGCTCCTCGCCTCGGTGAAGGCGCAGATGACCGAGCTGGCGTCACTCATCGGCGACCTCCAGGAACTGTCCCGTTCCGAGGGGCAGCGCGGCGAACGCGTGCAGGTGGTCTCGCTGGAGGACGCGGTGGAGTCAGCGCTGCGCCGGGCCCGGCTGCGCGGCCCGGAGCTGACCATCACGGCCTCGCTGGAGCCCTGGTACACCCGGGCGGAACCGGCCGCGCTGGAGCGTGCGGTGGTCAACATCCTGGACAACGCGGTGAAGTTCAGCCCCGAGGGCGGCACGATCGACGTCCGGCTGAGCCACGGGACGCTGACGGTCCGCGACCACGGCCCCGGTATCCCCACCGAGGAACTCCCGCACGTCTTCGACCGCTTCTGGCGCTCCCCCAGCGCGCGGGCCCTTCCGGGCTCGGGCCTCGGTCTCTCGATCGTCGCCCGTACCGTGGAACAGGCCGGCGGCCAGGTCGGTCTGGCCCGCGCGGACGGCGGCGGCACGGTGGCGACGGTCCGGCTGCCGGGGGCTCCGACCCCTCCGCCGGAGGACCCCGCCGTCGTCTCGTAGGAGGCGGACGGCTCTCTCCCCACGCATTTCCGTGAGTGCGGCAACCTTTCCGATCCGGGCGGCGACCCAGGAGCGCATCAACTCCCCCCGCCCCGCACGGAACGGACTGTCGTATGAGCGCGCACCGCAGCAGAGGCACCAGCAAGCCCCGGCACCGCAGGCGCGGCACCGCCCTCGCGTTCGGTGTACCCCTCGCCCTCACCGCCGCCGGCACCCTCGCCTACGGCACGGACCTCGGGCTCTTCGGCGTGGAGGCGCAGGCGAGGGCAGCGGCCGCGACCGCGGCCGCACCCGCCTGGGCGACCGCCACCGCCGACGGCTTCGCCTCCGTCAATGCCCTCGGCCAGAACGGCACTTACGGCGGCCGGGACGGCAAGACCGTCACCGTGAAGACGCTCGCCGACCTGGAGAAGTACGCGACGGCCGCCGAGCCGTACGTCATCGTCGTCGCCGCGACGATCACCATGGACCCGGTCGGGAAAGAGATCAAGGTCCAGTCGGACAAGACGATCGTGGGGTCCGGGACCGCCGGGCACATCGTCGGCGGCGGCTTCTTCCTCGGCCAGGGCGTCCACAACGTGATCATCCGGAACCTGACGATCCGGGACGCCTACCAGGGCGTCTGGAACGACAAGGAGCACGACTACGACGGCATCCAGATGGACGGCGCGCACCACGTCTGGATCGACCACAACGACATCCGGCACATGGCCGACGGGCTCATCGACAGCCGCAAGGACACCACCTACCTGACGGTCTCCTGGAACAAGCTGAGCCAGGAGAACAAGGCGTTCGGCATCGGGTGGACCGACAACGTCACCGCCGACATCACCATCCACCACAACTGGATCCGCGAGACCGAGCAGCGCAACCCGTCCACGGACAACGTCGCCCACGCGCACCTGTACAACAACTTCCTGGAGGACGTGGCGGGGACGGACATCAAGTCCTCGTACGGCAACTACTCGCGCGGCGGGACGAACATGGTCCTGGAGAACTCCTACTTCCAGGGCCTGACCAACCCCGTCGTCCGGGACGCCGGCGCCACCCTCGTCCAGCGCGGCAACGTGTTCTCCGGCACCACCGGCAAGAACGAGAGCGGCGGCACGGGCGCGGCCTGGGATCCGAGGACGTACTACGCGTACACCCTCGACAAGGCCGCGGACGTGCCCGCGCTCCTCAAGTCGGGCGCGGGACCGCGCACCTCCATCGGGACGACGGTGACCACGGCGACGGGCACCACGAAGGCGGCCGCCGCCACCACGCTCATCGTCGCCAAGGACGGCAGCGGGCAGTACACGACCGTGCAGGCCGCCGTGAACGCCGTGCCGGCCAACAACCCCGCGCGCGTCGTGATCGCCGTCAAGCCGGGCACGTACCGCGAGCTGGTCAAGGTCCCGTCCAACAAGCCGCATGTCACCATCCAGGGCACCGGCGGCAGCCGCAAGGACGCCACGATCGTCTACGACAACGCGTCCGGTACGCCGAAGCCCGACGGTTCCGGCACGTACGGCACCGGCGGCAGCGCGACCGTCGCCGTCGACGGCGACGACTTCCAGGCCCGCAACCTGACCATCTCCAACGACTTCGACGAGGCCGCGCACCAGGACATAGCCAACCAGGCGGTCGCCCTGCGCACCTCGGCCGACAAGGTGTTCCTCGACGGTGTCATCGTCAGCGGCGACCAGGACACGCTGCTGGTGGACACCGCGGCCAAGGACAAGCTGGGCCGCGTCTACATGACCAACTCCTATGTCATCGGCAACACCGACTTCATCTTCGGCCGGGCCACCGCGGTGATCGACAAGTCCGTCATCACTCTGAAGAAGCGCTGGAACGGCACCTCGGCCGGCTATGTCACGGCCCCCAGCACGGCCGCCGGCCGCAAGGGCATCCTGATCGCCAACTCGACGGTGAACGGTGACGTGTCCGACCGGAGCTTCTTCCTCGGCCGCAACTGGCACGCGGGCGGCGATGCGACCCTCGACCCGCAGACCACCGTCCGCAACACCTCCCTCAGCGCCGCGATCAAGACCACCCCCTGGTCCGACATGGGCGGCTTCTCCTGGAAGGACGACCGGTTCGCGGAGTACAAGAACACCGGTGCGGGCTCGGGCGCGGCGAGCGCCGACCGCCCCCTGCTGACCGACGCCCAGGCCGCCGCCCAGGAGGTCGCGGACTGGCTGGGCGACTGGACCCCCACGGCCTCCTGACATCCCTCTGCCGGCTCCACCACAGCCCCTCGCTCCACCGTGAGGGAATGGTGAGACGAACGGTGAAGGGGACGGCGGCGGGCGGGGGAACGGCAGAGGGAACGGGTATGGCGGGGAGGATCCTGCTGGCCGACGACGACGCGGACATCCGCGAGGGACTCGGCCGGCTGCTCCGCTTCGAGGGCTACGAGACCGTCCTCGCCGGCGACGGACGGCTCGCCCTCGACCTCGCGCTCGATCTCGTCGGAGCCCCCGGCCACGCCCCCGACCTGGTCCTGATGGACGTCACCATGCCCGGCCTGGACGGGCCGGCCGCGACCCGGCGGCGGCTCCGGGCCTCCGGCCTCCACCGTCCCGATCCTGATGATCACCGGCCGGGACGCGGTGGGCGACCGTATCGTCGCCCTCGACAACGGCGCGGACGACTGTCTGATGAAGCCGTTCGACTTCGAGCCGACGTCCAACACGCTCGACGTGTACGTCATGTACCTGCGGCGCAAGCTGGAGCGGTACGGCGAGCCCCGGCTGATCCAGACGGCCCGGGGGCTGGGGTACATGCTGCGGGTGGGGTGACGCCGGTGCGGGTGCCGCCTGTTCAGGTGTCGCCGCGCGGGCCGCGGCGCCCGTATCGCCGGTGCCGCCTCAGAGGCGCAGCACCAGCGTGTCGTCGGTGAGCCGCTTGCGTGCCGTGCTCTCCCGGGCCGGCTCCGACCACGGTTCGACCAGCCTGGTGTAGGCCGCGCAACGGGTCATCAGCTCGTCGTGCGTTCCCGCGTCCAGCAGCCGCCCCTCGTCCACGACCAGGATGCGGTCGGCGTCGCGGGCCAGGCTCAGATCGTGGGTGATCATGATCGTGGTGCGGCCCGACATGAGGCGGCGCAGGGGCTGGACGATCTGCCGGGCGGCCACCGAGTCGAGGCCGGCGGTGGGTTCGTCGAGGACGAGGACCGGGGCCGCGCGGAGCATCGCGCGGGCGATGGCGACGCGCTGGAGCTGGCCGCCGGAGAGGGCCGCGGTGCCGGGGGCGATGGGGGTGTCGTAGCCGTCGGGGAGGGCGGCGATGAACTCGTGGGCGGCGGCCGACCTGGCCGCCTGCTCGATCTCCGGGTCCGTGGCGCCCGGGCGGCCGCACGCGATGTTCTCCCGGATCGTGCCGTTGAGGACGAGGGTCTGCTGGGGGAGCAGCGCCGTGTTCTCGCGGACGAACTCCAGCGGGACGTCCGTGAGCGGGACCCCGTCCAGGCGGACGACGCCCGCGTCGGGGTCGTAGAAGCGGGTGAGGAGTTTGGAGAGGGTGGACTTGCCGGCCCCGCTCGCGCCCGTGACCAGGACCAGTTCGCCGGGGCTCACGGTGAAGGTGACGTCCCGCAGCGACTCGCGGGCCGCGTCGGGATAGCGGAACGAGACGCCGTGCAGGCTGACCCGGCCCCGGACCGGCCAGGCGGGGACGGGGACCTCCGGGTCCCGCACCGACGGCTGTGCGTCGAGGAGTTCCGCGATGCGTTCCGCGCCCGCCGTGGCCGCGGTGACCGTCAGGCCGAGCCGGCCGAGGTTGCGGACCGGCGGGTAGAGGTAGCCGATGAACGCGGCGAAGGCGAGCAGGGCGCCGAGGGTCATCCGGCCGGCCGAGATCTCCCAGACGCCCAGGCCGATCACCGACAGGACGCAGAGGGTCTCGACCACCTCGACGAACTGTTCGTACATCTCGCTCAGCCGCGCCCCGCGCACACTGGCCCGCATCCACGCGCGGGCCTCCTTGTCGAGGCGCCGTTCCTCGTCGCGGCGACGGTTGTACGCCTGGGTCAGCACGATGTTGCCCAGCGACTCCTCCACCACCGAGGTGATCGCGCCGTCGGCGACGCGTTCGTCCTGTGAGGCCTCCTTGATCCGGCCGGAGAAGCGGCGGGCGGCGAGCAGGAAGAGGGGGGCGAGGACGAAGGTGACGAGGGCCAGGTCCCAGCGGAGCCAGAGGGCCGCCGCGGCGTAGAAGACCGCGGAGAAGGCGGCGGAGATCGTGCCGACCACACCCGACACGACCAGTTGTTCGATGGCCTCGACGTCTCCCGTGAGGCGTTCCACCAGGTCGCCGCGGCGGTGCCGCTGGAAGAAGTGGGGTGGGAGGTCCTGGACGTGACCGAAGACGTTCGCGCGCAGCCGGAGGACGAAACGTTCCGCCGTCCAGGTCGCGAGCGAGTTGCCCAGATAGGCGACGAGCGCGCCGAGGGCGGCGACGCCCAGCCAGGCTCCGGCCGGACCCCAGAAGGCGGAGAGCGAGCCGGCCGCGAGGGCGTTGTCGGTGAGTTCGGCGAACAGCAGGATGGAGGCCGTCTCGGCGAGCGCGGACACCACCACGCACCCCACGATCACCAGCATCCACCCGCGGTCACCGCGGGTCAGCGGCCAGAAGCGGCGGAAGGCCTCACGGGCTTCCCTCATGTCAGCAACTCCCTCGACTCCTACGTGTACGAACGGAACGGCCGAGGCGGGGTCACCGGCTCTCACCGGTGACCCCGCCTCGTGGCGTGCCGTCAGCCCTTGTGCGCGACCGGGCGGCGCTTCGGGGTGACCTTCTTCGCGGCCCTCTTCTTGGCGACGGGCTTCGGGGCCGGGGCAGCAGCAGTCTTGCGGGCCTTCTTGACGGGGGTGATCTTGTGGAAGCTCATGGGAATTACCTCTCCATTTATCAGGTGCTGATTATGTTGGTTTTAGGCGTGGCTTATCTGTCGCAGATTTGCAACAGTTCCTACTGCACATCAGCCCTTATGGGATACCGGGCGACGCTTCGGGGTGACCTTCTTCGCGGCCCTCTTCTTGGCGACGGGCTTCGGGGCCGGGACAGCAGCGGTCTTGCGGGCCTTCTTGACCGGGGTGATCTTGTGGAAGCTCATGGCGTTCTCCGTTCGCTCTGTTCGCTTACTTCGCTTTCGCGTCGTTCGCTTTCGACATGGAAAACACTACGGGACGACGGAAGAAGAAAAAGCCAATTCCGCTTAGACCTCGATGAATTGCGGCTGAGACGAGTTTTCAGGCGGCATCGGGAACCAACCGAGAACTCACACAGGTTTTAATACGAAGAGGCGGCCCCGTCGGTGACGGGGCCACCTCGTGAACCGCTGTGCTCGCGGGTCGCTCGTGGGTTACTGCACGATCGCGATCCGGTTCGCCGTCGGCGGGGCGATCGGGCCCGTGGCCGAGGAGTTGGCGAGCAGGTACTGCTCCAGGGCGGTCAGGTCGTCGACGCCGACGAGGTCGTTCGTACCCTGGCCCAGCGTCGTGAAGCCGTCGCCGCCGCCCGCGAGGAAGCTGTTGGTGGAGACGCGGTAGGTGGCGGCCGGGTCGATCGCCGCGCCGTTCAGCTTGATGGAGTCCGTGACGACACGGTCGGCGCCGCTCTTCGTCAGGTCCAGCGTGTACGTCAGGTTGGCGGACGGCTGAAGGATCTTCGGCGCGCTCGCGTTCGTCCCGCTCACCTGCTCCTTGAGGACCTGGATCAGCTGGGCGCCGGTGAAGTCCTGGAGGTTCACGGTGTTGGAGAACGGCTGGACGGTGAAGCCCTCGGCGTAGGTCACCACGCCGTCGCCCTCACTGCCCTTGGCCGCGTAGGTGAGGCCCGCGCGGACGCCGCCCGGGTTCATCAGCGCGAGGTCCGTCTCCGGGTCGAGCTCCTTGCCGTACCGGAGCTGGGCGTCCGCGATCAGGTCGCCCATCGGGGACTCGGTGCCCGTGCTGGGCACGTCTGCGGAGATGTAGCCGATCGCCCGGTTGCCGACGGGCGCCGCCAGGGTGTTCCACTTGGTGATCAGCTCGGTCATGTCGGGCGCCTTGGCGACGGTCCGGGTGACCACGTGGTTCGCCGACTTGACCGCCGTACGCGCGATGTCACCGGTGAACCGGTCGTACGTCAGCGTGGTGTCCGTGTACAGGCGGCCGAAGGACGCGGCCGAGGTGACCGTGCGCGGCTTGCCCGACGGGTCCGGGACGGTGCACGCGTACGCGGCGTGCGTGTGGCCCGTCACCAGCGCGTCCACCGCGGGCGTGACGTTCTTCGCGATGTCGACGATCGGGCCGGAGATGCCGGCGCCCGCGCCCGGGGCGTCACAGTTGTAGTTGTAGGAGCCCGAGGCCGGCAGGCCGCCCTCGTGGATCAGCGCCACGATCGACTTCACGCCCTGCTTCTGCAGCACCTTGGCGTACTTGTTGATCGTCTCGACCTCGTCCTTGAACTTCAGGCCCTTGACGCCCTCGGCGGACACCACACCGGGGGTGTCCTCCAGCGTCACGCCGATGAAGCCGATCTTGACGTCCTTCTTCTTCCAGACGAAGTACGGCTTGAGGATCGGCTTGCCGGACTTCTCGTTCAGGACGTTGGCCGCCAGGTACGGGAAGTCGGCCCCCTTGAACCTCTTGTCCGTGTAGCAGCCGGCCGTCGGGTGGCAGCCGCCGTTCTGGAGCCGGGCCAGCTCCTTGGCGCCCTCGTCGAACTCGTGGTTGCCGACCGAGGTGACATCCAGGTCGAGCTTGTTCAGCGCCTCGATGGTGGGCTCGTCGTGGAACAGACCCGAGATCAGCGGGGAGGCACCGACCATGTCGCCGCCGGCCGCGGTGACCGAGTACGTGTTGCCCTTGCGGGCCTCGCGCAGATGCGTGGCGAGGTACTCCACACCGCCCGCGTCGATCGTCTTCGTCGTGCCGTCCGCCTGGAGTTCCGTGACCCGGCCGGAGGAGCCGGACGGGGGCTCGAGGTTGCCGTGCAGGTCGTTGAAGGACAGCAGCTGCACGTCCTGGTAACGGCTCGGCAGCGGCTTGGAGTGCTTGGTGTCATGGGCGTCCGCCGGGAGCGCGGCGGCCATGGCACCGGCGGTGGCGAGACCCGCGGCGGCCGCGAGAAGACGGTACGTACGACGTCTGCCGTTCGGATGCGGCTGGGAAGTGGCTGGCATGCGCCCCCCTGAGGTGTCTGCCTGTGGTGTCTGCGTCCCCCGGGCCCGACCGGCCCTGAGAGACGTATGAGGAAGTGGCCCCGTCCGGCGCAGCCTAGGGTCAACGCGCGTAGCGCGACAGGGGGTTCTTGGTTACATCCTGGTTTCCCTTTGTCCTGCGCTTACCCTCTGCTTTGCCTTTCCGGACCGCAGCCTTCCGCCTCTCCCCTTGCCGCCACTTTGTGCGTCCCGACCCTTACCCTCGTACGCATGACCAGCGACGACATCGCACGGATCCCCGGCTCCCGATCCATCGAGACCCACTCCGAGCTCTCCCCCGAACAGACCGAGGCCGTCCTCGAACTGCTCGCGGAGGCCGCCCGGACGGACGGCCAGCAGGCGGTGTCCGAACAGGGCCGCCTCCAGCTGCGCGGAGGCGCCCGCGAAGATGTCTCCCACCTGGTCCTCACCCTCGGCGACGAACTCGTCGGCTACGCCCAGCTGGAGGACACCGATCCGGTCGAGGCACCCGCCGCCGAACTGGTCGTCCACCCCTCGCACCGCGGCCACGGACACGGCCGCGCACTCGGCTCCGCCCTGCTCGCCGCCTCCGGCAAGCGGCTTCGGGTGTGGGCCCACGGCGGTCACTCCGCGGCCCGGCACCTCGCCCAGGTCCTGGGTCTCTCCCTGTTCCGCGAACTGCGCCAGATGCGGCGGCCGTTGACGGACCTCGAACTGCCCGACCCGGTGCTGCCCGAGGGCGTGACCGTCCGTGCCTTCGTCCCCGGGAAGGACGACTCCGCCTGGCTCGCCGTCAACGCCGCCTCCTTCGCGCACCATCCCGAGCAGGGCTCCCTCACCCAGCGCGACCTCGACGCCCGCAGGTCCGAGCCCTGGTTCGACCCCGCCGGCTTCTTCCTCGCCTTCCACGGCGAGCGGCTGGTCGGCTTCCACTGGACGAAGGTGCACGCCGAGGAGCAGCTCGGTGAGGTGTACGTCCTCGGGGTCGCCCCCGGCGCGCAGGGGGGCGGCCTCGGCAAGTCCCTCACCACGATCGGCTTGCGGCATCTCGCGGCGCAGGGCCTGCCGACGGCGATGCTGTACGTCGACGCCGACAACAAGGCCGCGGTGTCGGTGTACGAGCGGCTGGGGTTCCTCACCCATGAGACGGACCTGATGTACCGGACGGAGACCTGAGCGGGCCGAGGAGATCCAGGAGCTCACCCGAGAGCCTGGACCGCGACCGCGCCTGAACCTCATCCGGAGTGGCCGCCGCCGGACGGACCGAGCCGGCCCGGCCCGTGTCTGCGGGGTCGTCCCCGCAGCGGTTCCGGTGTCCACAGCACGCTCAGCGTGACCGTCGCCCCCAGCACCACCGCCCATCTCACCTGCGTCGCCGCCCAGTAGGGGTCCTGGGACGTGCCCAGCAGGCCCCACCGGTTCGGGACCAGTACCGCCACCGCGGCCGCCGTCCCCAGCCAGATCGCCGCGCTCCTGCCCACTTCCGCCGTCTGTGTGAAGCGGACGGCGATCGTCGCGAGGGCGAGGGCGGCGCAGGCCGTCCCCGCGGCCTCGAGCGTGGCCGGGCCGAGCGCGGGGCGGGTCGGGGCAGGGGTCAGGAGCAGAACCGCCACCCACCACAGGGCCGCCAGGGGGGCGACGACGGCCAGTCGCAGCACGGTTCGCCGCGGACGGCCCACCGGTGTCGTCGCCGTGGTGTTGCGGGCCGGGTCGTCCAGCAGGAAGGCCAGGCCCAGTGCGCCGGTGAGGGCGGTGAGGCGCAGGACCAGCCGCCCCAGTTCGGCGTCCGGAGCGTGGTCCGGCAGCCGGGTGCTGCCGGCGAGCAGCAGGCCCAGCCCGCCGGCCGTGGTCAGCGCCCGCCGGGGCAGGCCGCGCCACACCGGCGGCACCAGGGGCCGCAGCAGGTCCGCCGGAAGCCCTCTCGTCGCTGTTCGCGCTACTCCCCGCACTGGTCCGCCTCCTTCGGCACCTCGACGCCCAGCAGCTTCGCGGCCTGGGCGGTCGTCGTCCGCGCGGACGTCAGCTCCGTCCAGTGGGCCTTGACCCGGGCCGTCATCTCGGCACGCGGCCGGTCCAGCAGTTCCCCGATCACCGTCGTCTGCGGGCCCGACAGGCTCAGTCCGCTCGTCGGGGACAGGACCACGCCCGAGCCGGCGGTGCTGTCGTCCAGCCGCACGTTCTGGAAGGTGGCCGTCGGGGTGGGGTCCTGGCCCAGGACCAGCCACATGATGGTCACGGCGCGGGCGCCGCACATCGGCTCAGTCGTCACGTCCTCCGAGCCGCCCACCAGGACCGTGGCGACTCCGACCGCGAACTCGGGGACGCGGTTGCCGCCCCAGCGCGTACCGACCGTCACCTCACCGGGAGTGGTGGAGGGGTCCAGGGCGCCGTCCGTCTCCACTCCGCCGTCCGTGTAGATGCGCTGACGGATCGTCAGCGAGGACTCCGCCGCAGTGCCGCCGGCCCCGGACCTGACGCGGTCGACGACCTCGGCCCAGTCCTCCCGCACACCGCTCCATTCGGGGAACGAGCAGTACGCGGAGCCGTCGTACGTCGTGCACGACTGGACCTTCTCCGGGGAGTCGGACGCCGTCCTGCGCGCCGCGTCCAGAGCCGACGCGTCACCGGGGAGCTGGCCGATCACACCGGCCGCGGTGGCCGCGAGGGCGAGCGCGGTCGCCGCCTTGACGGCCCGGGTGCGGCCGCCGGCGACCAGCAGGGCCACACAGGTCAGCACGGCGCACAGCCCCGTCACGTACAGGGCGTGCCAGCCGGCCGGGCGGCCCAGCAGGTCGGAGGGGACCGGGTCGCCGCCGTTGGACGAGAAGAACTGGATCGGGTCGAGCCACGCCACCCACTCCTGGCGGACGTCGATGAGTCCGGAGACCAGGATGCCGAGCACGTACACGGCGATGACGAACAGTATGGGCACGAAGGAGGAGGGCAGCAGACGGGCCAGCAGCACGCCCGTGATGCCTGCCAGCAGGACGCTGAGGGGGCCGACGGCCAGCTCCCCGAAGGAGCCGTGGCCGATCGCGCCGGGCTTGAGCGCCTCCCGGGTGTACTCGGCCGCGACGGCGAGCGCGGTGAGTCCCGCGTAGGGGATCACGGAGAGCACATGGGCGAGGGTGCGCCGCCAGGGCTCCATGGCCAGAACCCCGAACTGCTGCACCGTGCCGTGCTTCCGCGAGCGCAGCGCTGCCGCGTTGGCGCAGATGAACAGGGCGAGGGCGAACAGCAGCGGCGTCGCCTGGGTGCGGCGGTCGACCGTGTTGAGGACGGGGAAGTCGTCCATGCCGTCGTTGCTCATCAGCCGCAGGGCGATGATGACGACGTACAGGGCGAAGAAGAACAGCACCGGGATCTGCTGGAGCAGTTCGCGGGTCTCGAAGCGGGTGAGGGCGAGGACGGCCTTGGTGCGGTGGCCCTCGCGCGGCGGCTCGGTGAGCGTGGCGGCGGGTTCCGTGATCGTCGGGGTCGTGGTGCTCACGCCGTCACCTCCGCGCTCTCGCCGTCGAGGGTGAGCAGGTAGCCGTCCTCCAGGGTGGGTTCGAGGAGTTCGGCGCCGGTCGGCGGATCGCCGATGTTGCGGAAGCTTCCGGTGCCGGTGCGCCAGCCCGCCAGGGCGTTCGGATCGCGTTCCGTGCTGCTCCAGACCCGGCCGGCCGCGCGGGCGGTCAGGTCGGCCGGGGTGCCCTCGAAGTGGACGCGGCCCCGGGCCAGCACCACGACTCGGTGGCAGAGCATCGCCACGTCCTCCGTCTGGTGGGTGGACAGCAGTACCGTGCGGCCCTCGCCGGCCTGGGCGATCAACTCGCGGAAGCGCATGCGCTGTTCGGGGTCGAGACCGACCGTCGGCTCGTCCAGCACCAGGAAGCCGGGCTCGCCGACGAGCGCGGCGGCCAGGGCGACGCGCTGCCGCATGCCACCGGACAGCCGCTTGATGCGTGTCCCGCGCACCTCCGAGAGGTCGACGGCCTCCAGCACCCGCCGCACCTCGCGGTGCCGGGCACCGCGGTCGGTCAGCTCCTTCAGGATGGCCACGTAGTCGACGAACTCGAAGGCCGTGAACTCCGGGTGGAAACCGGGGGTCTGGGGCAGGTAGCCGATCGTGCGGCGCAGGGCGAGCCGGCCGGACGCGGTGCCGGGGTCGTGCCCGAGGGCCGTGAACGCGCCCCCGTCGGGGGGCACGGCCGTGGCCAGCACCCGCAACAGGGTGGTCTTGCCGGCGCCGTTGGGGCCGAGCAGCCCGGTGACACCGCGCGTCAGCCGCAGCGAGACCCCGTCGAGGGCACGGGTACCGCCGAAGCGCAGCGAGAGGTCGGTGGCCGTCAGGGTGGCGGGGCCGGTGGAAGCGGTGGTCATGTGAAGCTCCTGGAAGTCCGGTGGGCGGGCGGGGCCGGGGCGGGGGCCGTGGGGGCGGGTGGCCCCGTCACTTGGTGCCGCCGTCCGGGAAGCCGCCCAGCGGGCGGGCGTCGAAGCGGTCACGGGCCTGGTAGAGCAGGAGAGCGGCGAGGGCCGCCACGGCCGCCGCGGCCGACTGGCCGGCCACCGTGAACGGGGCGAGCGTGTCGTGGGCGTGCACCTGGCTCTTCGCCACCACCAGCAGCGTCACCCACGCGCCGCCGACCAGGGCGGGCGCGACGACCGGACCCAGCCTGGCGGTCAGCGCGAGTCCCGTCGCGATGAGGGCGAGCGCGGGCAGCAGCCAGGCCAGGGCCAGCAGCCCGTACCCCGGCAGCGCCAGCGTCGCCAGGCCGTTGAACGCCAGGCCCGCGGTGAGCACCGCGACCGTGCGGATCATCAACAGCCGGAAGCCGTGCAGCGGGGCGACGACGGCCATCTCGTACGTCGGGTCCAGGGACGGGCCGTACGACAGGGCGACCCCGGCGAGCGGGAGCAGCGGGGCGAGCGCGAGGAACAGCGCGGGCCGGTCCGCCACCCGCACCGCCAGCACCGTCATGACCAGCAGGAACAGCACCGACAGAAGCCAGGAGCGGCGCAGTACCGGGGTCGCCGTGAGCAGCCGCGCGGTGTGGTCGGCCACCCCGAGGCGCACCAGCAGCCGCTCGAGCAGGCCCTGCCGCGGTGCGTCCAGCTCGGCGTCCAGCCGCTCCCAGCCGGCGTCCAGCGCGACGGGGTCGGTGGTCTGCGCGAGCCGGGCCCTGCACTGCGCACACCCGGTGAGGTGGGTGTCGGCGGACCACAGCAGCGGCGGCGCCAACTCGCCGTGCGCGTACGCCCGCAGGTCTTCTTCAGCCACATGCCACGTCATGCCACGACCTCCCTCGACTGTCCGTCACCCGCGCGTCCGCGCGGGTCCGTTCCGCACACGTGCCGCCTCATGCCAGCGCCTCCCGCAGTTGCTTGCGGGCACGCAGGGCCCGCGTCTTGACGGTGCCGGGCGGGATGCCGAGCAGAACGGCCGCCTCCCGGGTGGTGAGCCCGTCGATGACGGTCGCCTGGAGGACGGCCCGCAGCTCCGGCGAGAGGCGGGTGAGGGCCCCGGCGAGGTCCCCGTGCTCCACCCCCGCGAGCACGCGTTCCTCCGCCGAGGCCTCGTCGCGGTGGCGCAGCCGGTAGAGCGCCTGGCGCAGCCGGCCGCGCGCCCCGTCCCCGCGCACGACGTCGACGAGCCGCCGCGAGCCGATGCGCCACAGCCAGCCGGCGGCGTCGTCGGAGAAGCCCTCCTGGCGGTGGCGGGCGGTGCCGCGCCACACCGCGAGGAAGGTCTCCTGCACGACGTCGTCGACTGTTCCGGCGTCCGCGCAGCGGCCGCGCAGGCGCGCGGTCAGCCAGGGTGCGTACCGCCGGTACAGCTCCTCGAAGGCGTGACGGTCCCGGTCCGCCGCGATGGCCCGCAGCAGCTCCCCGTCGCTTCTCGTTTCGCTCACATCCCCTCATCGGACGGGCCCCGCCCATCGGTTCACGGTTCGGCGCACGATTTTTTCTTGACTTCGAGCCCCACCTTCCATCACCCTTTCACTACTCAATTAGTGAAAGGGTGGTTGTCCAGTGGTCGAATACCGCATCGACCGGCACAGCGGCGTGGCCACCTACGTCCAGATCGTCCAGCAGACGAAGCAGGCCCTGCGCCTGGGCGTGCTTCAGCCCGGCGACAAGCTGCCCACCGCCCGCGAGGTCGTCGAGGCGACCGCCATCAACCCGAACACCGTGCTGAAGGCGTACCGCGAGCTGGAGCGCGACGGGCTGGTGGAGGCCCGGCGCGGAGTGGGCACCTTCGTCCGGCGCGGGCTGAACACCACCCCCGTCGATTCGCCCCTGCGCACGGAACTGGACGCCTGGGCCGTACGGGCCCGGGAGGCCGCACTGGACCGCGACGACGTGGCCGCACTCTTCACCGCCGTACTCGACGAGCACTTCGCCGTGCCGGACCCGAACGACCCGACCGACGGGCACAGCCGAACCGACCGGCCCGACGGACCGAACCGGCACAGCCGAACCGACATGCACGACCGGCACGACCGGCACGACCGGCACGACCTGAATTCTGGAGACCCTTCATGACCGACACCGCCATGGCGGCAACCGCGCTCGGCAAGCGCTTCGGCCGGCGCGGGGGCTGGGCGCTGCGCGACTGCACGTTCCGCCTCCCCGCCGGGCGCGTCTGTGCCGTCGTCGGACCCAACGGCGCGGGCAAGTCCACGCTCCTCGCCCTCGCCGCCGGCCTGCTGGCCCCCACCGAGGGCAGCGTCACCGTCCTCGGCACGGACCCCGCGTCCGCCCGCGCGCGTGTCGGTTACGTCGCCCAGGACAAGCCGCTGTACCCCCAGCTCTCCGTCGCCGAGACCCTGCGCGTGGGCGCCGATCTCAACCCGGGTCGCTGGGACGCCGAGACCGCCGAGCGGATCGTCTCCGCGGGCGATCTCGACCCCGGGAAGAAGATCCGCTCCCTCTCCGGCGGCCAGCGCACCCGGGTCGCGCTCGCCCTGGCCCTCGGCAAGCGGCCCGAGCTGCTCCTCCTGGACGAGCCGATGGCCGACCTCGACCCACTGGCCCGGCACGAGCTGATGGGCACCCTGATGGCGCGGGCGGCGCAGTACGGCACGACGATCGTGATGTCGTCGCACGTGGTCGCCGAGCTGGAGGACTCCTGCGACCACCTGCTGCTGGTCGGCGGCGGCCGAGTACGCCTCGCCGGTGAGATCGACGGCCTGCTCGCCGCCCACACGCGCGTGAGCACCGCCACGGGCTCCACCCGGCCCACCCCTGCGGACGGCGCCCCGGACAGCGGCCCGCACGGCCTGCCGGAACTCGCCCCGCACACGGTCGTCGAGTCCCGGGTCACCGGCCGTCAGCTCACCGCCCTGGTGCGCCCCGCGGGCCCGCTCGCCGACGACTGGCGCACCTCGACGCCCTCCCTGGAGGAGCTCGTCCTCGCCTATCTGCGCAACCCGCAGGCTGCCCCGCTCACCCCGGCCGAGCCCGAGGAGGCCGCCGTATGACCGACCTCGCCCCGTCCCCGACCCTCTCGGTGGCCACCACGACCGCCCCCGGACCGGGCTGGCTGCTCCGTCTGCACCGGCCCGCCCTGTACCTCTGGATCGGTGCCGTCGCCGTCCTCGCCGTCGGCCTTCTGTGGCTGGGGGGTCCGCTGACCGACGCGTCGGCCGCGGCCTGGCGGGAGTACGACAAGGCCTGCAACAACGGCGGTTCCTGCCGCTACGACCAGGATTCGATCGTCCGCTACAAGGACGTGTACGCGTACACGACCGGCGCGCTGACCACGCTCCCCTTCGTCGTCGCCGCCTGGGCGGGCGCCGCGCTGTTCGGCCGCGAACTGGAGCACGGCACCGCGCAGCTCGCCTGGACGCAGAGCCTGTCCCCGACCCGCTGGCTCGCCACCAAGCTGATCGTGCCCACGGCCCTGGTCACCGCGGGCACCGGCCTGCTGGTCGCGCTGCACCGCGTGATGTGGACGGCAGGCGACGGCAGCATCGACACCGCCGACTCCTGGTACGCCAACCTCACCCTGCACACCAACGGCCCCACCACCGTCGCCTTCGCCCTGACCGGCCTGGCCGGCGGCGCCCTCGCTGGCGTGCTGCTGCGCCGTACGCTGCCCGCGCTCGTCTTCGCCCTCGTCTGCGTCGGCGCCACGCGGTTTCTGGCCGACCTGGTCATGCCGCACCTGTGGCCGGCCGTCACCAGCGTCACCGGCCTCGCCGACGGCTACCGGGTCTCGGGGCTCGGCGTCGACTCGGGCCTGGTCACCGCCGGCGGCGCGCACATCGCCGATCCCGGCTGCGGGCCGACCGCCGTCCTCGGCGGCTGCGCGAAGGTCTACGCCGAGCTCGACGCCACCGGCTTCTACATGACCTACCACCCGGAGTCCCACTTCTGGCCGCTCCAGCTGACCACGACCGCCCTCGTGCTGGCCGTGGCCGCCGCCCTCGCCGTGGCCGCGTTCGTCCTGCTCAGGCGCTCGACCGCCACCCCCACGCGCGTCGGCGCGAAGGCCGCCGGATGACCGCCGGCGCCGTCGCCGTCGAGGAGGCGCCCGCCGGACCGGCCCGCCGCGGCGGCCCGGACGGCCGTACCGCCTGGGGCACCGTCCGCACCGTGCTGCGCCTGCACCGCACCGCCCTCCTCGTCTGGGCCGCCGTCGTACTGGCCCTGAGCGGCTGGCTGGTGTGGCTCACCGAGATCGCCGCCCAGGAGGAGCTCGCGGAGTGGGAGGCCTGTGAGCGTGCGGGCCAGGACCTGTGCGACATGACGATCGGCTGGGTCGGTTACGGCGAGTCGCTTCGCTGGGTCGGCCTGCTGATCTCGTTCTGCTTCCTCGGCGTGGCCGCCTTCGCGGGCGGCGCGCTGATCGGCCGCGAGCTGGAGAACGGCACCGCGCGCCTCGCCTGGGCCCAGGGCATCACCCCCGCCCGCTGGCTCACCGCCAAGCTCGCCGTCCCCGCGCTCGCCCTGACCGCCGGCGTCACCGTGCTGGTCCTGGTGTACCGCTGGGCATGGGGCGCCAACCGGGTCCTGACGTACAACGGCTGGATGGGCGACGACGCGTACCTCTCACGCGGCCCGGCCGGCCTCGCGTACGTCCTCTGCGCGCTCGCCTTCGGCGTGCTCACCGCGCTCCTGCTGCGCCGCGCACTGCCCGCACTGGCGGTCTCCGTCGCCGCGAGCGGGCTGCTCGCCTTCGTCGTGGCGCGGTACCGCGACTCCTTCTGGCCCGCCGTCACCCGCACCTCCCCGGCGGACGGGGTCGGCCTTCCGGACAACGCCTGGGAGCTGGAGAACGGGGTGCTGATCCACGGACGGCGCACCCCGGACATCGGCTACTGGACCTGCGACGGCACGGCCGCCGAAGCGCGGCGCTGCCTCGACGACCTGGGCATCACCGGCTCCTACACGACCTACCACCCCGAGTCCCACTACTGGCCGATCCAGCTCGTGGAGACCGGTGTCGTCCTGGCCGTCGCCGCCCTCGCCACCGCCGCCGCGTTCCTCCTCCTGCGCCGCCGCACGGCCACCGCCTCCGCGGCCTGATCCGGTCCCTTCCGGCCACCGGTCCCGGGGGTGTGTGGGTCCCTCCACGGAGGGGGAGGAACCCACACACCCCCGGATCACCCCCGGATCACCCCCGGATCACCCCCGGATCACGGCCGGGATCACCCCCAGGCCATCCACAGTCCGTCCCCGGCCCAGCCCGCCGCACCGCACGCCGCCCGGCCCGCACACCGTCGTTCCACGACATCGACCCCCGCGAGCCGCTCCCCGATATCCCGCACGCCATGTCGCCGTAACCATCGGTTCAGACGACCTTGCGACCCTCGGCGAATGAAGCCCGCCGTGCCCGAGCCTTCGCCGCCTCCCGAGGGAAATCAGCCCCACGGAGGCCCCCACGCGATCCCGCCCGCACGTTCCGACGCGCCTGTCACGCTCCTGGCGCGGAAGAATGGGTCCATGAGCCAGTCAGACGCCCAGGCCGAGGTCCAGCACGCGCAGCCCTCCGTGGGCTCCATAGCCGCGCACCGCCCGCACACCGTCTCCGCCGTGGTCTCCGATCTCGAGCCCGACATCGACGCCGACCTCGACACGTACGAGGAGGCGCCGTACGACGGCCCCCAGCTGCCCCAGGGCCGCTTCCTCGACCGGGAGCGCAGCTGGCTCGCGTTCAACGAACGCGTTCTGGAACTCGCCGAGGACCCGAACACGCCCCTCCTCGAGCGGGCCAACTTCCTCGCCATCTTCGCCAGCAACCTGGACGAGTTCTTCATGGTCCGGGTGGCCGGTCTCAAGCGCCGTATCGCCACCGGGGTCGCCACCCGTTCGGCCTCCGGTCTCCAGCCGCGCGAGGTGCTGGAGATGATCTGGGCCCGCTCGCGCGAGCTCATGGCCCGGCACGCCGCGACCTATCACGAGGACATCGCCCCCGCCCTCGCGGAGGAGGGCATCCACCTGGTCCGCTGGGGCGAGCTGACGGAGAAGGAGCAGGCGCGCCTGTTCACGCTCTTCCGGCACCAGATCTTCCCGGTGCTGACCCCGCTCGCCGTCGACCCCGCGCACCCCTTCCCGTACATCTCGGGTCTCTCGCTCAACCTCGCGGTCGTCGTACGCAACCCGGTCAGCGGCCACAAGCACTTCGCGCGCGTCAAGGTGCCGCCGCTGCTGTCCCGCTTCCTGGAGAGCTCCCCCGGCCGGTACGTCCCCATCGAGGACATCATCGGCGCCCACCTGGAGGAACTCTTCCCGGGCATGGAGGTCCTGGAGCACCACGCCTTCCGGCTCACCCGCAACGAGGACCTCGAGGTCGAGGAGGACGACGCCGAGAACCTCCTCCAGGCCCTGGAGAAGGAGCTCATGCGGCGCCGCTTCGGGCCGCCGGTGCGCCTGGAGGTCGAGGAGTCCATCGACCGCGAGGTGCTCGACCTGCTGGTGCGCGAGCTGAAGATCAGCGAGGCCGAGGTCTACCCGCTGCCGGGCCCGCTCGACCTCACCGGCCTCTTCCGCATCAGCGGCCTCGACCGGCCCGAGCTGAAGTACAAGAAGTTCATCGCCGGCACCCACCGCGACCTCGCCGAGGTCGAGTCGGCGTCCCCGCCGGACATCTTCGCGGCCCTGCGCAGCCGGGACGTCCTGCTGCACCACCCGTACGACTCCTTCTCGACGTCCGTGCAGGCGTTCCTGGAGCAGGCGGCGCTGGACCCGGACGTCCTCGCCATCAAGCAGACCCTGTACCGGACCTCGGGCGACTCCCCGATAGTCGACGCGCTGATCGAGGCCGCCGAGTCCGGCAAGCAGGTCCTCGTCCTGGTCGAGATCAAGGCCCGCTTCGACGAGCACGCCAACATCAAGTGGGCGCGCAAGCTGGAGGAGGCCGGCTGCCACGTCGTCTACGGCCTCGTCGGCCTGAAGACGCACTGCAAGCTGTCGCTGGTGGTTCGTCAGGAAGGCGACACGCTACGGCGCTACTGCCACGTCGGCACCGGCAACTACCACCCGAAGACGGCCCGGCTCTACGAGGACCTCGGCCTGCTCACCGCCGACCCGCAGGTCGGCGCGGACCTCTCCGACCTCTTCAACCGGCTCTCCGGCTACTCCCGCCGCGAGACCTACCGCCGTCTCCTCGTCGCCCCCAAGTCCCTGCGGGACGGTCTGATCGCCCGCATCGACAAGGAGATCCAGCACCACCGCGCGGGACGGCCCGCGCACGTCCGCATCAAGGTCAACTCGATCGTCGACGAGGCCCTCATCGACTCCCTCTACCGCGCGTCCCAGGCGGGCGTGCAGGTCGACGTGTGGGTGCGCGGCATCTGCGCGGTGCGTCCGGGCGTGCCGGGCCTGTCGGACAACATCCGGGTCCGCTCCATCCTGGGCCGGTTCCTGGAGCACTCGCGGGTCTTCGGCTTCGGCAACGGCGGGGAGCCCGAGGTGTGGATCGGCAGCGCCGACATGATGCACCGCAACCTCGACCGCCGTATCGAGGCCCTGGTCAGGGTGACCGACCCGGCCCACCGGGCGTCCCTGAACCGGTTCCTGGAAACGGGTATGTCCGACTCCACCGCCTCCTGGCACCTCGGCCCCGACGGTGAGTGGATCCGGCACTCGCACGACGCGGACGGCGCGCCCCTGCGCAACGTCCAGGAGATGCTCATAGACGCCCGGAGGCGCCGGCGTGGCACAGCGACACCATGACCTGACGGACCCCACGGCCGGGCCCGTGTCCACCGGGGACGCCCTCGCGGGCTATCTCCGGGGCCAGGCCACGGAGTTCCTCCGCGCGCTGCGCCTGCACCGGGAGACGGGCGGCGCCGCGTCGAACGGCTCGTCGAGCGCCTCGGCGGGCGGTCCGGCGAGCGCGGAGGTGCGCGTCGACGCGGTGCGCGCCCTGCGCCGCTCGGCCCGTCGGATCAGCGGCAGCCTGCACACCTTCCGTCCACTCCTCGAGCCCGAGTGGTCGGAGGGGATCCGCCCCGAACTGGCTTGGCTGTCCGGCACGTTGGCCCTGGAGCACGCGTACGGGGCCCGTCTGGAGCGGCTGCTGCTGGCGCTCAACCGGCTGTCGGGCGCGGCGCCCGTACCCAGCCAACTGGCCGGCGCGGCGGGCTCCGCGGGCCCGGGTCCGGCCGACCGGGCCGCCCTCCACCCGGCGACCCCGGACCGCGGAAACCTCACCGTGGGCGCCGCGAAGGCGGGCGCCCTCCTGGACCGCCAGCTCACCCTCGCCCGCACCCGGGCCCACTCCACCGCCCTCCAGGCCCTCGGCTCCTCCCGCTTCCACGCCGTCGCGGACAAGGTCGCCGTCCTCGCCAGCGAGGTCCCGCTCACCGCCACCGCCCCCGGCGCCGACCTGCGCCCCCTGGCCGGCGCGGCCGAGGAACGCCTCGCCGACGCGGTCACCGCGCTGCCGCTCGTCACCGCGGGCAGCCCGTACAACGCGGAGGCCCTGATCCACGGCCTCTCCCCGGACCCGGCCCCGCACCCGCAGGACGCGCCCTGGCATCAGGTCCGCCTGCTGCTGCGACTGCACCGCTACGCCTGCGAGGTCGTGCACGGCCGGAGCACCCCTCTGGACGTCCGGCTGCTCGCTGCGGGCGAGGCGCTCGACCGGCACCGCGACGCCTCGGAGGCGTCCTCCGCCGCGGCCCAGGCGGCCCGCACCCCCCGGATCGCGCCGGCGACGGCGTACGCGCTCGGCGTGCTGCACGCGGACCAGCGGCATGAGGTGGAGGCCGCGCGGTACGCGTTCCAGCGGTCGTGGCAGAAACAGACCATCGGAGCACCCTGACCGGACAGGTGGTGAGGACCAGGTGAGCACCGCGGACGACCCCGACGACTTCCCCGTCCAGGCGGCGGGCTGTGTGCTGTGGCGCCGCTCACCGGCGGACGGCGGGCTGGAACTCTGTCTGGTCCACCGCCCCAAGTACGACGACTGGTCGCACCCCAAGGGCAAGCTGAAACGTGACGAGGACCCGCTCGCGGCGGCCCTGCGGGAGGTCCACGAGGAGACGGGCTACCGGGCGGCGCCCGGAACCCGGCTGCCGACCGTGGACTACGAGGCGAACGGCCGCCCCAAGCAGGTCCGCTACTGGGCGGCCGAGGCCGTGTCGGGCGCCTTCGCCCCGAACGACGAGGTGGACCGCCTCCTCTGGCTCCCTCCGCCGGCCGCCCGCGACCGGCTCACCCAGCCGAGGGACCGCACCCTCGTGGACGCGCTGCTCCACGTCCTGCACCTGGCATAACGGGTGGGCGGTGCCGACCGGCCGCCGGAACCGCCTCGTGTCCTCGACGTAAGCGTTCCGTGACCTAACCGCACCGCCGCCAGGGGTTCACCCCCCGTTCACCCGCGCCCGTAGGCGCCTTCACCTGTTCTGCCTAATTTCGGCCTTACGCGGTGCGGTGCGCGACCCGGGTGGTCGTGTCCGTGCCGAGCAGACTTCTGCATACTCCGCACGCCGCCGGATTCAGGACGGCGGCTCCTGGAAGGATCTTCCTCAAGTGAAGCTTCAGCGCATGAACCGGCGGGCTCTCTCCCTCGGTGCTCTCGCCGTCTCCGGCGCCCTGGCCCTCACGGCGTGCGGCTCCGACGACACCGGCTCCAGCAGCGACAACAGCTCCTCCGCCACCGCGGCCGCCGGTTCCATCAAGTGTGACGACGCCAAGGGCCAGCTGCTGGCCGACGGCTCCTCCGCGCAGAAGAACGCGATCGACGCCTGGGTCAAGAACTTCACCCAGGCCTGCTCGGGCGTCCAGGTGAACTACAAGGGCTCCGGCTCGGGCGCCGGTGTCACCGCGTTCACGCAGGGCCAGGTCGCCTTCGCCGGCTCGGACTCCGCGCTCAAGCCCGAGGACGTCACCGCGTCCAAGACCGTCTGCTCCGGCGGCCAGGGCATCGACCTGCCGATGGTGGCCGGTCCGATCGCCGTCGCCTTCAACGTCTCGGGCGTGGACAACCTGACGCTGGACGCCGCGACGATCGCCAAGATCTTCGACGGCAAGATCACCAACTGGAACGACGCCGCGATCGCGAAGCTCAACCCCGACGCGAAGCTGCCCGACCTGAAGATCCAGCCGTACCACCGCTCGGACGAGTCCGGCACCACGGACAACTTCACCAAGTACCTGATCGCCGCCACCCCGGACAACTGGAAGTACGAGGGCGGCAAGGCCTGGCAGGCCAAGGGCGGCCAGGCCGCGGCCGGCTCCTCCGGTGTCGCCCAGGGCGTCAAGCAGACCAACGGCGCCATCGGCTACATGGAGCTGTCGTACGCCAAGGACGGTCTGGGCACCGTCGCCGTCGACACGGGCGCCTCGGCCCCGGTCAAGGCCTCCTCCGACGGCGCCACCAAGGCCGTCGCCGCCGCGCAGGTCGTCGGCACCGGCAGCGACCTGTCGCTGAAGCTGGACTACAACACCAAGGCCGAGGGCGCCTACCCGCTCACCCTGGTCACCTACGAGATCGCCTGCGACAAGGGCAACAAGGCCGCCACCCTGCCGGCCACCAAGGCGTTCCTGCGCTACATCGCCAGCGAGGACGGCCAGGGCATCCTGTCGGGCATCGACTACGCGCCGATCCCCGACGCCATCATCACCAAGGTCCGCACCACCATCGAGGGCCTGAGCTGATCCCAGCGGTGCGGTCCGGCACCGGGGGAAACCCGGTCCGGACCGCACCCGTCCGGTGCACCGCCGCCAGGGGCCGCCCGTAACCCGGCCCCACCCGAGCCGCCCCCACACCCGCAGGCGGTTCCGCAGACCGGAGACCTCCATGGACATATCGACACAGAACACAGACACGGACGACACCCCGCCTCCTGTCGCCCCGCCGGCCGTGACCGCCGAGCAGAAGCGTGCGGCGCGCGGTGCCACCCGACCCGGTGACCGGATCTTCCTCGCCCTCTCCCGCGGTTCGGGCATCTTCCTGTTGGTGATCATGGCCGCGATCGCGGTCTTCCTCACCTACCGGGCGTACCTCGCCATCAGCGAGGACGACGCCAACTTCCTGACCACCTTCGAGTGGAACACCAGCCTCGTCCCGCCGAAGTTCGGCATCGCGGTCCTGGCCTTCGGCACGGTGGTCTCGTCGATCATCGCGATGGTCATCGCCGTCCCGATCGCCGTCGCGATCGCCCTCTTCATCACGCACTACGCCCCGCGCCGCATGAGCGGCCCCGTCGCGTACGTGATCGACCTGCTCGCCGCCGTCCCGTCCATCGTGTACGGCCTCTGGGGCGCCCTGGTCCTCGTACCGCACATGGACGGCCTGTTCGGCTGGCTGAACGACTACCTGGGCTGGACCGGCGTCTTCTCCTGGGACGACGGCGCCCCGCGCTCGATGCTCACGGTGGGCATCCTGCTGGCCGTGATGATCCTTCCGGTCATCACCAACGTCAGCCGCGAGGTCTTCCGCCAGGTCCCGCAGATGCACGAGGAGGCGGCCCTGGCGCTGGGCGCCACCCGCTGGGAGGTCATCCGCATGTCGGTGATCCCCTTCGGCCGCTCCGGAGTCATCTCGGCCTCGATGCTCGGCCTCGGCCGCGCGCTGGGCGAGACGATGGCGGTGGCCACCGTCCTCTCCCCCGACTTCGACATCCACGCCAGCCTCCTCAACCCCGGCGGCGGCACCTTCGCCCAGAACATCGCCAGCAAGTTCAACGAGGCGACCGAGTTCGGCCGGGACGCGCTCATCGCCTCCGGTCTGGTCCTGTTCGTCATCACCCTGCTGGTCAACGGCGCGGCACGCATGATCATCGCCCGCCGCAGTGAGTACTCGGGGGCCAACGCATGAGCCACGCAGCAGCAGTAGCCGACAAGTCCCCGAGCACGCTCCAAGGCGCCAGCCTCCCGCGCTGGTCCCCCTGGGCCATCGCAGCCGGCTCGCTCGCCCTCGCGGTCGTCATCGGCCTCGCCGGCGGCCTGGACAGCAAGGTCCAGTGGGGCCTGATCGCCGGCATCCTCTTCATCCTCGGCACCTTCGGCATCGCCGCGAAGGTGGAGGGCCGCCGCCAGGCGAAGGACCGGATCGCGACAACCCTGGTCTGGGTGGCGTTCCTCCTGGCCGTGGTCCCGCTGGTCTCCCTCCTCTGGACGACGATCCAGCGCGGCGTGAAGGTCCTGGACGTCTACTTCCTCACCCACTCGATGGGCGTGGTGGCGGACAGCGAGGCCGGCGGCGGTATCTACCACGCGATCCTCGGCAGCCTGGAGCAGGTGGGCCTGGCGACCGCGATCGGTGCCCCGATCGGCATCCTGACGGCGATCTACCTGGTCGAGTACGGCCGGGGCGGCCTGGCCAAGTCGGTCACGTTCTTCGTGGACGTCATGACCGGCATCCCGTCGATCGTCGCGGGCCTGTTCATCCTCAGCCTGATGCTGATGCTCGACATGCAGCCCTTCGGCTTCGCGGGCTCCCTCGCCCTGGCGATCCTGATGATGCCGGTCGTCGTACGCTCAACAGAGGAAATGCTGAAGCTGGTCCCGAACGAGCTGCGCGAGGCGTCCCTCGCCCTGGGCGTCCCGAAGTGGCGCACGATCCTGAAGGTGGTAGTCCCGACCTCGATCGGCGGCATCATCACGGGCGTGATGCTGGCGATCGCCCGTATCGCGGGCGAAACGGCGCCGGTTCTCCTCCTCGTCTTCGGAAACCCGTTCATCAACGCCAACCCCTTCGAGGGTGCGCAGGCGTCGCTCCCGCTGTACATCTACCAGCAGTACTCACAGAGCGCGGGTTCGACAGCGGCCTACGACCGCGCCTGGGCGGCGTCGCTCACCCTGATCGCCTTCGTGATGATCCTCAACATGGTGGCCCGCGGCATCGCCCGCTGGAAGGCCCCGAAGACCGGTCGCTGACTCAGCGATCAGCGGCTTCTGCCGCACGGGGCCCCCTCAGCGACTGACTGGAAGTGAAGTAGAAAAAATGGCGAAGCGAATCGACGTAAGCGGACTGACCGCCTACTACGGATCCCACAAGGCGATCGAGGACATCTCGATGACGGTCGAACCGCGCTCGGTGACGGCCTTCATCGGCCCCTCCGGCTGCGGCAAGTCGACGTTCCTGCGCACGCTGAACCGGATGCACGAGGTGACGTCGGGCGGCCGGGTCGAGGGCAAGGTGCTCCTGGACGACGAGGACCTGTACGCCTCGGGCGTGGACCCCGTCTCGGTCCGCCGCGAGATCGGCATGGTCTTCCAGCGCCCGAACCCGTTCCCCACCATGTCGATCTTCGACAACGTGGCCGCGGGCCTGCGGCTGAACGGCAGCTACAAGAAGTCGGAACTGGCGGACGTCGTCGAGAAGTCCCTCAAGGGCGCGAACCTCTGGAACGAGGTCAAGGACCGCCTCAACAAGCCCGGCTCGGGCCTGTCCGGCGGCCAGCAGCAGCGGCTGTGCATCGCCCGCGCCATCGCGGTGGAACCGAAGGTCCTCCTGATGGACGAGCCCTGCTCGGCCCTGGACCCCATCTCCACCCTGGCGATCGAGGACCTGATCGGCGAACTCAAGGAACGCTTCACGATCGTCATCGTGACGCACAACATGCAGCAGGCGGCGCGCGTCTCGGACCGCACGGCCTTCTTCAACCTGTCCGCCGTAGGCCAGCCCGGCAGGCTGATCGAGATCGACGACACGGAGCGCATCTTCTCCAACCCGTCGGTCCAGGCGACAGAGGACTACATCTCGGGCCGCTTCGGCTGAGCCCCACCCCACCAAGACCCCTCGCGGTGCTGCATGGCGGTGCCACCGCGAGGACGCAAAGGGCCCGCCCCCCGGACGGGGGGCGGGCCCACGCGTGTGCCTCCAGCGGCTGAGCGGGGGTGGGGCGAAGCCCCGTGGGGGACGGGGCGAACCCGTGGGGGGGTGGGGCGAAGCCCCGTGGGGGGCTGGGGACGGGGTCCCGCGCGGGGGACCTGGGACGGAGTCCCCGGAGGGGGTGCGGGGGACGGAATGACCGCCGGGGTGGAGGGGACGGAACCCCCGCGGGGGGGACCCGGGGACGGAGTCCCAGAGAGGTGCGGGGGACGCAGTCCCCGCAGGGGGTCCGGGGCGTCGCGCGGGGGACGGAATGACCGCCGGGGTGGAGGGGACGGAACCCCCGCGGGGGGGGACCCGGGGACGGAGTCCCAGAGAGGTGCGGGGGACGTAGTCCCCGCCGGGGGTCCGGGGCGCAGCCTAAGCCCTCTCCCCACCGAGCCGGACGGGTGAGGAACACCCGGCGTGTCGGGGGACGCAGTCCCCGCGAGGGGTCCGGGGCGCAGCCCCGTGGCGGGGGCACTCACCCCACCGAGTCGGGCGGGTGGGTGGGCGGACACCCGGGATGCAGGGGACGCAGTCCCCGCGAGGGGTCCGGGGCGCAGCCCCGTGGCGGGGGCACTCACCCCACCGAGTCGGGCGGGTGGGTGGGCCAAGCACCCCCTACAGGAACGCCACGTTCACCACCCAGAACGCGCACGCAGCGACAAACCCCGCCGCCGGCATCGTGATGAACCACCCCAGAACAATGTTCTTGGCGACACCCCACCGCACGGCATTGATCCGCTTCGTCGCCCCGACACCCATGATCGCCGAAGTGATCACATGCGTGGTCGAGATCGGCGCCTTGAACAGAAACGCCGTGGTGAACATGATCGACGCCCCGGTCGTCTCCGCGGCGAACCCCTGCGGCGGATCAAGCTCGATGATCTTCCGTCCAAGAGTCCGCATGATGCGCCACCCACCCGCATACGTCCCCAGCGAAAGCATCACCGCACAAGCGATCTTCACCCACACCGGAATCGGATCGTCGGCCCCCTGCACATCGCCGATGACGAGCGCCATCACCACGATGCCCATCGTCTTCTGCGCGTCCTGGAGACCATGCCCCAGCGCCATACCCGCGGCGGAAACCGTCTGAGCGATCCGAAAGCCCCGCTTGGCCTTGTGCGGGTTGGACCGGCGGAACATCCACAGAATGGCCGTCATCACCAGATAACCGACAATGAGCCCCACCACCGGTGAGACGAACATCGGGATGACGACCTTGTCGAGGACGCCGGACCAGATGACGTCCGTACCACCGGCGAGCGCCGCGCCCACCATGCCGCCGAACAACGCGTGCGAGGACGACGAAGGCAGCCCGAAGTACCAGGTGACCAGGTTCCAGACGATCGCCCCGACCAGCGCGGCGAAGAGGATCCCCATCCCCTTCGCCCCGTCGGGCGTCTCGATCAGCCCCTTGCTGACGGTGTGCGCGACACCACTCCCGAGGAACGCGCCGGCGAGGTTCATCACCGCCGCCATGGCCAGCGCCGCCCGAGGCGTCAGCGCCCGGGTCGAAACGGACGTGGCGATCGCGTTCGCGGAGTCGTGAAAACCGTTCGTGTAAGTGAATCCGAGCGCGACGCCGATGGTCACGATCAGAGCAAAGGTGTCCATTAAGGGCTCAGGACTCCTTGACCGCGATGGTCTCCACCGTGTTGGCCACGTGCTCGAAGGCGTCGGCGGCCTCCTCCAGCACATCCACGATCTGCTTCAGCTTGAGCACCTCGATGGCCTCGTACTTGCCGTTGAAGAGATGCGCGAGCAGCTTGCGGTGGATCTGGTCGGCCTGGTTCTCGAGCCGGTTGACCTCGATCCAGTACTCGGTGAGGTTCTCCATGGTCCGCAGGTTGGGCATGGCCTCGGCCGTCAGCTCGGCCGCCCGTGCCAGCACCTCGATCTGCTGCTCGACGCCCTTGGGCAGTTCCTCGACGTTGTAGAGGACGACCAGGTCGACGGCCTCCTCCATGAAGTCCATGATGTCGTCGAGGGAGGACGCGAGGTTGTAGATGTCCTCGCGGTCGAAGGGCGTGATGAACGAGGAGTTCAGCTGGTGGAAGATCGCATGGGTGGCGTCGTCACCTGCGTGTTCCGCGGCCCGCATACGCTCTGCGATCTCGGCCCGGCCGGCGGGGTCCGCCCCGAGCAGTTCCATCAGGAGTTTCGAGCCCGTGACGATGTTGTCCGCGGATGCGGCGAACATGTCGTAGAAGCTCGTCTCCCTGGGGGTCAGACGAAAGCGCACGTTGGGGTCCTCAGGATGCATCGGTTTCGGTCAGGCTGATGCTAGGCGCATCATCCGGCCACGGCTAATGGGCCGTCCACCAGTGTCGCCCATCGGACAGAGCGACCGGGAGGGGGGCGACCGACCGGTGAGCGGCCGGCGAAGTCCCTGCTCGGGCCGTATACCCAAGGAAGTTCGGTACGATATACCCAGTAGGGGTATAGGTGCGGAGCCGGAGCGCTGGAGGACACGATGACGACCACACAGGCCGGCGAACCCACCGCCGAACCCGGCGTCGAAGCGGACCACGCCCCCGGGACGGTCCACGGCTACCACAAGCAGAAGGACGAGCACCTCAAACGCCTGCGCCGCATCGAGGGCCAGATCCGCGGCCTGCAGCGCATGGTCGACGAGGACACCTACTGCATCGACATACTCACCCAGGTCTCCGCCTCCACCAAGGCCCTGCAGTCGTTCGCGCTCCAGCTCCTGGAGGAACACCTGCGCCACTGTGTCGCCGACGCGGCGCTCCGGGGCGGCGACGAGATCGACGCAAAGGTGGAAGAGGCGACCAAGGCCATCGGCCGTCTGCTGCGCACCTGATCAGCGCCCCGCACGGGCCCCCATGCCGGCCCCCGTCCCGGGGTCGCCACCCGCCCGTTCCTCCCCCACCCGCAGCACCTGGTCGATGCTCTCGAGACTGAGCCGTTCCTCCCCGGCCGCCGAGGCGGCGATGATCAGCTCCCCGCACAGCTCGATCTCGGCGAGGGCCTCGTGGTCCTGAACTGCCGTACCGCCGCCCGGAGCCACGCGCATCACCTCGTCCCTGCCGTCACCGACTTCCTAGAGTAGGGAGCGCTATACACCGCGCGCATGGCACGGACGGGCTAGTCCTTGTGTCCACCCGGTGGCCGAAAACGCTCGCCCAGGGCCACCCGGCACAGGCGCGTTCCGCACCGGTACCGGCTCATTCCTCCGCGATCCGCCCCGCGTAGATGTCGCCGGGGGCCGGCAGCCGCACCTCGACGGGCGCCCCGAAGTCGTACAGCAACGTCGTGGAGGCCACCGCGACGGCCTCCTTCTGCTGCCCGTTCACAAAGCTGAACCGGTGCCGGACCTTGCGGATGCGCCCCTCGTCGTCGAGGTAGACGTCGAACGGCACCCGCGCCGTGGCGAACCCTTTCGCCGCCGCGCGCAGCGCATCCCGTCCCCCCGCCGAAGCCTCGTCGGCGGCCACCGCGAGATCGGCGGTCCCGCGGTAGTGCCGCACCGCCGTCCCGGCCACCTCGGTCCTCCCCACGTACGTCGCCGTACGCGTCCCCCGCAGCACCTCGGCGGCGGCGAACGGATCGGTGGCCCCGCCGGTCACGAGGTTCCCGTCGGACAGGGTCGCCGTCTCCACCCGCACCCACTTGTCGTCCGGCACCCCGGCCCCCCGGTTCTTCATGAACAGGGCTCCGGGCGCGAGGAGTTCGGTGATGGGACGGTGCTCACTGGTCCCGGCCGGATCCTGCGGGAGCAGCACCTTCAGCTCACCGCGCTGCTTGCGGTAGTCGTACACCCCCTGGCCCCGGATGGTCACCCGGGTCCCGCCGGTGGCCATCTCCATCGACGTACGGGCCTTCGACGTGCCCGCGGCGACGAGGGTGTCGGCGGCCCGGTGCAAGGTCTCGACGGGGTCGGCCGCCCGGCCGTCCTCCGCGGCGGCCCCGCCGGCGGAACACCCGGCGGCTCCCGCACAGACCCCCGCCACGAGTCCCGAAAGGACCATCGCGCCCATCAGCCCGCGCCGCCGCTCCGCCATGGCCTGTGCACCCCCAACCGGTACGTCCGTCACGGACTTCCTGTCGTTCCGCTTAACGACGGGTAAGTGCCGCCGTCACGCCGGTCCGAAGGCCTGCGACCGCCATGCGGGTTCACCACCGATCCTGGGTAACGTTGTCCTTGTGACGCAGCAGGACGGATCGACCCACCCCCGCACCAACGGGGAACACAGCACCACGACCGTCGAACAGGGCAGGTTCTGCCTCGCCCGCTGCACCTGCGGCTGGCGCGGCCCGGCCCGCAGGGCCAGAAGCATGGCGAGAGCGGACGGGGAGCTGCACACGGGCGGCTGACCGACCCACACGTACCGGCCCCCACGTGCCGGCCGACACGCACCGACCCACACCTGCCGGCCGGTGCCTACCGGCCGACACCGACCGTCCGACCGGCTGACGTCACTGTTGCGTCACCGCCGGACCCCGCTGGAACCTGTGGTCCCATGACCCCGTCTCGCTCCGTGAAGGCGCATGAAGCCGACAGGCGGCCGAGGGAAGGCGCAAGAACATGGAACGGCGTACGTTCATCGCGGGCGGCACGGCCGCCGTCGCGGCGGCAGCGACCGCGTGCAAGGCGAACGGCGGCAGTGCGGACGGCTCCGCCCCGGCCACCGGGGACACCACCACGACCCCCCTGACCACGACCAGCGTCGCCGCCCCCGCCAACTGGCCCGCGCTCGCCCGCGACCTGGACGGCACCCTGGTCCGCCCCGGCGAAGCCTCCTGGGCCGCGGCCCGCCAGCTCTACAACACCCGCTTCGACAACCTCAAGCCGGCGGCGGTGGCCTACGTCGCCCACGCCGACGACATCCGCACGGTTCTGGCCTACGCCCGCGCCCACAAGATCAAGGCCGCGATCCGCAACGGCGGCCACTCCTACGGCGGCTGGTCCTCGGGCGACGGCCGGCTGATCGTCGACGTCTCCAAGCTGAACCGGGTCCGGGCGAGCGGCACTTCGGCCGTGGTCGGCGCGGGTTCGAAGCTGATCGACGTCTACCGGGCGCTCGCCGCGAAGGGCGTGACGATCCCGGCGGGCTCCTGTCCGACGGTCGGCGTCTCCGGCCTGGTGCTGGGCGGCGGCCACGGCGTCGTGTCCCGCGCCTACGGCCTGACCTGCGACAGCCTCACCCGGGCCACGATCATCACCGCGGACGGCAAGCAGCTCACCGCCGACGCGACGACGAACAAGGACCTCTTCTGGGCCCTGCGCGGAGCCGGCAACGGCAACTTCGGCATCGTCACGGAGCTGGAGTTCAAGACCCACCCCGCGCCCCAGGCGGTGACGGGCTACCTCACCTGGCCCTGGTCGAAGGCGGCCGCGGTGGTGAAGGCCTGGCAGGAGTGGGGCCCGTCCCAGCCCGACGAGATCTGGTCCTCCCTGCACCTGGCGAACGCGACCGGCGGCACCCCCACCATCTCCGTCGCCGCGTTCTGCATCGGCACGTACGGCCAGCTCCAGAACGCGGTCGACCGGCTCGCGGACCGGGTGGGCGCCCCCGCGACGAACGTCTCGCTCCGCCGCCGTACGTACGAGGCGGCGATGGAGATCTACGCCGGCTGCTCGTCGTTCTCCTCCGACGCCCAGTGCCATCTGCCGGGCTCGACACCGGGCCGCTCCCCGCAGGGCGCGCTGGGCCGGGAGACATACGCGGCCCGCTCCGACTTCTTCGACGCCTCGCTCTCGGCGGCGGGCATCCAGACCCTCCTGAAGCAGCTGAAGTCCGTCCAGGGCGGCTCGGGCAGCATCGCCCTCACCGCGCTGGGCGGCGCGGTGAACCGGGTCTCGCCGACGGCCACCGCGTTCGTCCACCGCCGCTCACGCATGCTGGCGCAGTACATCGGCGCGTGGCGGGCCGGGACGGCGGGGACGGCGGCCCAGTCCTGGCTGAACACGGCGCACCAGGCGATGGCCCCGTACGCCTCGGGCGCGGCCTACCAGAACTACGCGGACCCGACGCTCACGAACTGGCGCAAGGCCTACTACGGCGACGCGCTGCCGCGCCTGACCCGGCTGAAGAAGCAGTACGACCCGAACGGCTTCTTCAGCTACCCCCAGGCCCTCTGACGTACTGCCCTAGGCCGCGAGATCCCGCTCCTCGGCGGCGACCTCGGGCCGCGCGCCGGGGATGAATCCGTCCCGCTCGCCGACCCGGGCGGCCCGGCCGCGCACGACCCAGCCGACCCGGGGCGACCGGTCGACGGCCTTCAGCACCGGGGTGAGCAGCATGGAGGCGACGGGCGACAGCAGCAGGGCCACCGCGGTCCCGAGCGCGAACCCGCCGACGACGTCCGTCGGATAGTGCACGCCCATGAAGATCCGGCAGAACCCTTCGAGCAGGGCGACCCCTATCCCGACGAGCCCGAACTTCCGGTGGGCGACGAACAGTCCGACGGCCATGGCCATCGTGAGGGTGGCGTGGTCGCTCACGAAGGAGTAGTCGGTCTTGCCGGAGACGAGCACCTCCAGCCCCTCGTGGTCGAGGAAGGGCCGGGGCCGTTCCACGAATCCCCGTATCGGCACGTTCACCAGCACGGCGACGCCGGCGGCGAGCGGCGCCCAGATCAGGGCGGCGACGGAGGACGCGGCCTCCTCGGCCCCGCCGGGCCGCCGTCTGACCCCCCACCAGCACCACACGATCAGCAGCACCATGGCGAGCAGCAGCCCGTACTCGCCCACGAACTCGACGGTCCGGTCGAGCCAGTGCGGAGCGTCCTTCGCGAGCCCGTTGATGTCATAGAGCAGGTCGACGTCCGGGTTCGACCCGGATTCGGCGAGTCCAGCCATGGTGCTGCGGCCCCTTCGTCGTGTTCTGCTCGGCACACCTCACATGCGCCCGTCCAACAGGAACGCACGGCCCCGGTTGATACGTTCCACTCTCCACTGAATGATCACGCAGACGTTATCGAAGAGAGATAGATCCCCGCAGCTCAGGGGCCGGGTGCGGGCATCCTTCAGACGGTCGTGGGGAGCGCTTTCGCGCCATCTTCGGTGACGCGGGTGGCCCCGAAGTACTCGGCCGTGTCGATGGGGTCGAACCGGATGACGGCCCCGGTGTACGGCGCGTTGATCATGTACCCGCCCCCCACGTAGATCCCCACGTGGTGGATGGCCCGCGAGTTGTTCGGGTCGGTGGAGAAGAACACCAGGTCCCCGGGCAGCAGCTCGCTGCGCTGCGGATGCGGCCCCGCGTTGTACTGGTCGTTGGCGACCCGCGGCAGCGTGATCCCGACGCTCTCGTAGGCGGCCTTGGACAGCCCGGAGCAGTCGAAGCGTCCTCCCTGGTCAGCGGTGCCGTTGCCGCCCCAGAGGTAGGGCGTGCCGAGCTTCTTCTGGGCGTAGTAGATGGCCCCCGCCGCCTGCTCGGACGGATCCACCCGGCTGACCGGCGCGGCGAAGGACTCCGCCAGAGTCGTGATCGTCTTCACATAGTTCTGGGTCTCCTTGTACGGCGGCACGCCCCCGTACCTGATGACCGCGTAGGCCCCCGCGTTGTACGAGGCCAGCATGTTGTGCGTGGCGTCCCCGGGGACGTCCTTCACGTACGACGCGAGCTGGCAGTCGTAGGACGCGGCCGACGGGATCGCGTCATTCGGGTCCCAGACGTCGCGGTCGCCGTCGCCGTCGCCGTCGATGCCGTGCGTGGCCCAGGTGCCCGGGATGAACTGCGCTATCCCCTGCGCGGCGGCGGCGCTCTGCGCCCTCGGGTTGAACCCGCTCTCCTGGTAGAGCTGGGCGGCGAGCAGCGCGGGGCTGATGGCGGAGCACAGATTGCCCCACTTCTGCACAAGCGTCTGGTAGGCGGCGGGCACGGCGCCCTTGGCCAGTGCTCTGCCCGCACCGCCCACCCCGCTCGTGGCGCTCCCGCCGACGAGGTAGACCCCGATGACGAGCGCCATCATGAAGGCGGCACCGGAACTGACGGCAGCGGTCGCCACGATCCATGTCCTACGCACCGTCAACCGCCCCTCGCCGCCCAGGAGTCCGCCCCGGACAGTGTAGAGGCGGCTCCCCTGCCGCGGGGTGATCACGAACAAGGAGAAACCGCACGTGGCGGCCACCGCGCCCCACGCGACACGTGCCTCATCCCGACTCACCCGTTCCGCAAGGGGGTTACGCGTCGAACGGGGCACCTCATCCGGTCAGGAGGGGGCGTCGGAGCCGACTTCCCCGCGCGTCCGTCACCGCCGGGTCGCGTAAAGGGCGGGCCCGGGACGGCTCAAGCGTCCACCATCGAACGGCCTCGGATTCCCCATCCTTCGCCATGATCGGGCAACGCGGGCACCGGACTTCGGGCTCGGACATACGTTCCACCCCGTGATCACCGAAGACACCTTCCCCACCACCGCCCGCCGCGCCCTGCTGCGCGGTGGCATGGCCGGGGCCGTGGCCCTGGGCGGCGCGGCCCTCGGCACCGCCCCGGCGTCAGCCGCCACGGCCGCGCCCGGCGCCGGTCCCCGCACCGCGTCCCGCCCCACCACGGCCGAAGCGGCCCTGCGGGAACTGGCGGACGGCAACCGCCGCTGGCGCACCTTCCGCGAGCGGCACCCGGACGAGACTCCGGCCGTCCGGCGGAGCCTGACGGGCGGTCAGCAGCCCTTCGCCCTCGTCCTCGGCTGCATCGACTCCCGGGTGCCGCCGGAGCTGGTCTTCGACCAGGGGCTGGGCGATCTGATGACCGTCCGGAGCGCGGGCGAGGTCCTGGACGAGGCCGTGCTCGGCAGCGTCGCGTACGGCGTGCTCGAACTCGACATACCCCTGGTCGTGGTCCTCGGCCACCAGTCGTGCGGCGCCGTGAAGGCGGCCGTCCAGGCGGACCTCACCGGCACGAGCCTGCCCCGGCACATCCAGTACCTGGCCGACCAGATCAACCCGTACATCGACCGCGCGAAGGAGGGCGATGCCCGCGTGGACTCGACCATCGACGCCCACATACGAGCCGTCCGTTCCCGCCTCGCCGCCGAGCCCGACCTCGCGGCGAAGATCTCCGCCGGCGAGCTGGCCGTCGTCGGCGCGCGCTACGAGCTGACCACCCAGCTCGTCCACCGCGTCGCGTGACGCCTCAGGGGCCGGAGGCCGCGTCCTCGTAGAGTTCCGCGGCCTCCGGCCCCAGGACCACGCTGTACGAGATGTCGGCCGTCGCCCCGCCCTGTTCGTGCCCGCCGAGGACGCCGACCACCTCGCCGTCGCCGTTCACCCAGGGGCTGCCGCTGGTCCCGCCGGTGAGGTCGGGGCAGTCGATGCGCTGCTGGGTGGAGTTGTGGGCGGTGGGCCGGTTCGTGCAGCGGACCGGCACCTCGAGCGAGTCGGGGTACCCGGTGACGGTCACGGCGGTCGCCCCGGTGCTGGTACGCGTCGCGAACCGGTTGCCGCCGACCACGTCCTCGACGTCCTCGCCACCCCGGCCGTGGAGGACCGCGAAGGCCACATCGCTGTCCTCGTCCTGCCCCTGCGCCCATCCGTCGGGCAGGAAGACCCGCTCCACCCGCCAGATCCCGTAGGGGGCCCTGCCGTCCCGGTACCCGGGGACGAAGGCCAGCTCGCCCGCCCCACCGAGGCAGTGCGCGGCGGTGACGATGAGGTCGCGGTGCGGACTGTGCACCACGGAGGCGGTGCAGAAGTGCTCACCGGCGAGTCTGCCGGCGTCGGCGTCGCCGGCGGCGAACAGCGCGCCGACCCGCTCCGACTGCGCCGTGGCCGCCGCGACGGCCGTCACCCCCAGGGGCCCGGGTCCACCGTCGGCGGCCGCTTCCGAGGCGGAGGTGACGGCCAGCAGGACGACCGCACCGAGCAGGGCGTTTCGCTTCATCGGGTTCACTGTGTCCCACGAAGGTGAGAGAAACGTCAGACGCATCCTTCTCCTACGACGCTACCCGCACTCCACCCACGGCACCTTTCCACCAGCGCGGGGATACGGTGGGCGGGTGGCTGACATCCCCTGCGACCTCATCTGGACCCGCGCGGCCCCTCCGGACGCGACCGGGCCCAGCCCCTGGATCGAGATCGCCTTCGGCGAGGGAGACGACGGCGAGGCACCCGTCTACCTCCGAGTGACCAGTGACCCGGAGAACGTCGTCACGACGAACCGCAGAAAGTGGGACGCGTTCGTGCTGGGAGTTCAGGCAGGGGAATTCGACCACTTCGTCGAGGGTGTACTGGAAAACGACCGGACCGAATAGCGTGGGCATACCGAAGGGCCCCGTAAGCAATGGCCGACGGGGCCCTTCGTACCGGTGATGTGACTACCAGCGGTACCAGCGGCCCTTTCGGCCACCATGTCCGGCGGGTCGGACCACGAAGCCCACCAGCCAGACCGCCAGTACGATGACGGCGATCCACCACAGGGCCTTGAGGGCGAACCCGGCACCGAAAAGGATGAGCGCGAGAAGCAGAACAACAAGCAGGGGAACCATGATTATCAACCTCCGCTGATTCAAGTGCCCCACGAAATTCCCTTCACGCCCTCAAATCTTGAATGCATATGTGCGGGATTCCCGGGAATACGGATCGCCCGAAAACACGGCGTGCGGGCGTCACAGAAAACGGCGGATGGGCATGACGGCGACCTCTCGCGCCCGCTGGAGCGCGGAACGCCGCTTCCAGCGGCCCTCCCGGATCAGCGCGGCGGCCTTCAGGTCGTCGTCGAAGTGGCCGTCGAGCGTGGCCGTGAACTGCTGGTCCAGCACGGCGAGCATGATCTCCTCGTCGTGGTCGAGGGACCGCCGGTTGAAGTTGGTCGAGCCCACCAGCGCGGCGACGCCGTCGACGGTGATGACCTTGGCGTGCATCATCGTCGGCTGGTACTGGTAGATCTTCACGCCACAGGCGGTGAGGTCCTCGTAGTAGTGCTGGCCGGCCAGCTGGCAGACCCGCTTGTCGGTGTACGGACCGGGCAGCAGGATCTCCACCTCCACCCCCCGCCGCGCGGTGGCGCACAGGAGTTCGATGAAGAAGACGTCCGGCGAGAAGTAGGCGGTGGCCAGCCGGAAGCGGTCCTCGGCGGACTCCAGCATCACCCGGATCAGGGTCTGCATGTCCTGCCAGCCGAAGCTGGCCGAGCCGCGGACCACCTGCACCACCGCGTCGCCCTGCGGGCGGTGCGCGACGAACCGGTCGCGGCCGTCGAAGAGCTCGTCGTGGCATTCGGCCCAGTTCTGCGCGAAGGCGGCGGCGATGCCGTCCACGGCCGGCCCGCGGACCTCGACGTGGGTGTCGCGCCACTCGCGCTCGTTGCGGGCGTTGCCGCACCACTCCTCGGCGATACCGACACCGCCGGTGAACGCCGCCTGCTCGTCCACGACGAGGACCTTGCGATGGCAGCGGTGGTTCTGCTTGAACGGCGAAAGGGTCAGGGGTCTGCGGAACCAGGCCACCTGCACCCCGGCCCGCTCCATCTCCTCCAGCAGTTCCTTCTCGATCAGCCGGCTGCCAAACCCGTCCAGCAGCAGCCGCACCCGCACACCCGCCTGGGCCCGGTCGGCCAGCGCCCGCGCGAACTCGCGGGCGATGTCCCCCCGCCAGTACACGAACGTCATCATGTCCACGGTGTGCTCGGCGGACCGGATGGCCGCCAGCATCGCCGGAAAGATCTCGTCTCCGTTGCGCAGGGCGGTGAGCGCGTTGCCCTCGGTCGCCGCGATGCCGATCAGCCGCTCCAGGCGACGGCGTATCCGCACGGCGCGCTCCTGGACCCGCTCCGCCGCCGGCCCGTCGGCAACGGGGTCGGTCAGCTCGGGCCGGTCCTGCGTACTCGTCATGACGTCACCTGGCCGGCACCCGCAGAGGAAAAGGAAGCCGCGCTGCCCGGTCCGGCACGGGGCGCGGCGAGCAGACTGTACTCCCGCCCCCCGGCCCGCCCGGCGCGGGTGACACTCACCCCGCCACCCCTTCACCGTCTGTGACGACCGGTCCGCCCGACGTGAACACGTGTGCGGTTGCCGTTCCCGACCGCGAAGGCGACGCTCTGCGAGAATATGACGTATGACTGCACGTCGCATGACTGTGCGGAGCGGAAGGCGGCCGGTCACCCCGGACGCGGCCGACCGCCGCCTCCAGGCCGCCGCACCGGAGGAAACGGCCCCCGCGATCACCCCCTGCGTCACCGCCCCACGACGATGAGCGGGACCGGCAACGGCGCGAGCGGCGAACACCCGCCGCCCGAGGCGCAGCCCGGCGACGACCGGGCGGCGCTCTCCGCGCTGCTGGAGGACAGCGTCGAGGACCTGTACGAGCACGCGCCGTGCGGCTTCGTCTCCACCACGCCGGACGGCACGATCGCAAAGATCAACACGACCCTGCTGGACTGGCTCGGCCACTCCCGCGGCGACCTGGTGGGCCGCAGGACGTTCTCCGACCTGCTGACCGTGGGTGGCCGTATCTACCACGAGACCCACTTCGGCCCGCTGCTGCGCATGCAGGGCGAGATCAGCGGGATCGCCCTGGAACTCCAGGCGACCGACGGCAGCCGTCTGCCCGTGCTGGTCACCTCCACGGTCAAGACCGGCAGCGACGGGCAGCCGATGCTGATCCACACCACCGTCTTCGACGCCCGCGACCGACGCGCCTACGAGACCGAACTGCTGCGCGCCCGGCAGGAGGCGGAGGACGAACGCGAAGAGCTCCTGCGCCTCAACGCCACCCTCCAGCAAACGCTGCTGCCTCCGGCGCTGGTGAGCGTGCCCGGACTGGACGTGGCCGCGCACTACCACATCGCCTCCCCCGACAAGGTCGGCGGCGACTTCTACGATCTCTTCCCGCTCGCCGCGGGGACCTGGGGCCTGTTCCTGGGCGACGTCTGCGGCAAGGGCGCCGCGGCCGCGGCCGTCACCTCCCTGGCCCGCTACACCCTGCGTGCCGCCGCGGTCTACGACCCGGACCCGGCCGCCGTCCTGAGCAACCTCAACACCGTCCTCAACCACGAGTACAACGGCGACGACCCCCGGTTCTGCACCGTCGTCTTCGGCCTGCTCACCCCCGACACCGACCACGGCGGCTTCCGCATCACCCTGGCCGGCGGCGGCCACCCCCCGGCCCTGCTCCTGCGGGCGGACGGAAGCGTCGGCCACCTGGACACCCCCGGCGGACAGCTCATCGGCGTCCTGCCCGACGCCTACATCGCCACCACCACCGTCCACCTGGAGGCGGGCGACACCCTGCTGCTCCACACCGACGGCCTCACCGAGGCCCACACGGCCGCGAACAGCGACGACGACCGCTACGGGGACGAGGCGCTCCTCGACTTCGCCCGAACTCTCGCGCCCACCACCGCGACCGACGCCGTCGCCGCGATCCGTGAGCTGCTCGACACCTTCGGCACCGGCGTCGACGACGACACGGCCGTCCTCGCCATCAGCGTGCCCCGGCCCTGAGACGACGACGCCACAGTCCCCGCACATCCCCACGGGCCGGCCGCCACGACGGCGCCGGCCCGCCCGAGGTCAAGCGCCGGCCATCGCCGCACCATCCGCCCGCCATTGATCAGCAATCCCCGAACCCCCTTCAGTATTGCGGAAGTCAGGATTCCGCCACCCGTCTTGTTGTCGCGTACTCAACAAGGGAACAGTCGTCCGCGGGCCGCCGCCCGCCACCGGGGACCACGTACCGGTGGCACGCATCACCCCCCACCCGCACCGCCCCTGTCACCCCATCTTCAGGAGCTGTCCGTTGCGTACGACGACTTCCCCCAACTCCTCCGCCATATCCGGCAGATGGCGCCGCATCGGCGCCTCGGCCCTCGGCACCGCCGCTCTCGTGCTCGCCGGACTCGGCACCGCGGCCCACGCGAGCGCGGCACCCCCGACCCCCACCAAGACCACGCCCGCCAAGGTCACTTGGGCAGCCACCCCCTGCGCCACCCCCAAGCACCAGGGCGACCTGGCCTGTCACTCCTTCCGCGTGACCGGCGGCACCACGGCCTTCCAGAAGGAACGCGCCGCCGAGACCGGCAAGACCGCCAAGGTCACCCCGAAGGCCGCCGCCGCGAGCCCCACCGGCTACGGCCCGTCCGACCTCCAGGACGCCTACGGCCTGACCGACGCGGCCGCGGACAACGGCTCCGGCGAGACCATCGCCATCGTCGACGCCTACGACGACCCCAACGCCGCCGCCGACCTCGCCAAGTACCGCACGTACTACGGCCTCCCCGCCTGCACGGTCGCCAACGGCTGCTTCAAGAAGGTGAGCCAGAGCGGCTCCACCACCTCCCTCCCCAGCGCAGACAGCGGCTGGGCCGAGGAGGAGTCACTCGACCTCGACATGGCCAGTGCGGTCTGCCCGAACTGCCACATCCTGCTCGTCGAGGCCACCTCCGCCTCCATGGCCAACCTCGGCAAGGCCGTCAACGAGGCCGTGACCCTGGGCGCCAAGTTCGTCTCCAACAGCTACGGCGGCTCGGAGTCCTCCTCGGACACGTCGTACGACACCTCGTACTTCAAGCACGCGGGCGTCGCCATCACCGTCAGCGCGGGTGACGAGGGCTACGGCGCCGAATACCCGGCCGCCTCCCCGTACGTGACGTCCGTCGGCGGCACCGCCCTGTCCACCTCCTCCACGACCCGCGGCTGGACCGAGAAGGTCTGGAACACCAGCTCCACCGAGGGCACCGGCTCCGGCTGCTCCGCCTACGACACCAAGCCGACCTGGCAGACCGACACCGGCTGCGCCAAGCGCACCGTCTCCGACGTCTCGGCCGTGGCCGACCCCGCGACCGGCGTCTCGGTCTACGACTCCTACGGCGTCACCGCCGGCTGGTACACCTTCGGCGGCACCAGCGCCTCCGCGCCCGTCATCGCCGCGGTCTACGCCCTCGCCGGCACCCCGGGCAGCGGCGACTACCCGGCCTCCTACCCCTACGCGGCCGCCGGCACCTCCGCCCTGAACGACGTCACCAGCGGCAGCAACGGCACCTGCTCCTCGAGCGCCGCCTACCTCTGCACCGCCAAGTCGGGCTACGACGGCCCCACCGGCCTCGGCACCCCGGAAGGGACGGACGCCTTCACCGGCTGACCTCGCGTCAGGCGAAAGCCGCAACAGAACCGCCACCGTGGGCCGTGGGGGCCACACGTGGTGAAAGGGCGAACGGGCCTCGGCATCCAGCCGTGGCCCGTTCGCCATGCCCGGTGTGCGCTACGTCATGAGAACATCGAAACGTACGCTCACCCGACCAGCCGTCAGAAACGGCGCAGGGCCGTGAAGTGGGCTAACGACGGAACCACACCACAGGTTCCGCTCCGGCCTCATTGCCCGGCGTGACCTGTCGTGATACACAGAGTGACCATACGAGCTATTCGTACGACTCCCGTCCGCCAATGACGCCAAGTCGACTTACGACGGCGACTTTGTCGGCGAGAATGAGGCGTGACCTCTGCACACCCGCAGAGGAACTGCGGAACTACCCATCAGGGGCGGTGACTTACATGCTGTTTGCGGCCGACAAAGGCGACATCAACACCATCATCGGTGGGATCGCTCCGGACTGGGGGCCCTTCGGCAGCCTGGGCAACGAGGCCAAGGTGATGATCGAGGTCGTGATGGCGGTCGCCATCCTCCTCTGCCTCGGCATCGCCATCTGGGGCGCGGCCAAGCAGCGCATCGGCGCGACCGCCCTGCGGGACACCTTCAGCGCGGAACAGGGCAAGGGCCTCATCATCGCCGGGCTGACGGGGGTCTTCATCATCGGCTCCCTCGGGACGCTGTTCACCATCGTGTACGGCATGGCCGTGTAGCCGCGGCCTCCGCACCACCCCCAGTACCGTCCGGGCACGCCCGGCCCGCCACCCCCACCCACCTGTCGTGCCCACCGGCTGAGGTTGCGTTTCCCTGATGTCCCTGATGTCGAGTCACCACACCGCGCCCGCGCGGGAACCAGCACGGCTACCGTCGTACTTGTACGCGTCCCGGTACGGCAGCGAGGGGGCCTACGCGGCATGACTCCCGGCGACGAACACGACTACGGCGAATCCGCGCGCTCCGACGAGGGGCACGGGTACGGCAGGACCCGCCTCCGGCTGCCCGAGAACGACCCCTACGGCGGTGCCCGCAGAGGCGGCGGCCGTTCGTCCTCACGGAGCCTGGTCACGGTGGTCGGCGTCGTCGTCCTCCTCATCGCGGCGATCGCCTTCGCGAACCGCGGAGGAGACGATTCCCCCTCCACCTCGGCCAGCGGCGCGACCGGCGACAAACCCGACGCGACCAGCACGGCGGCCACCGGCACGAAGCCGGTGGAATCGAAGAGCGGCACCATTCCCACCGGGTACGCGCACGACGCGCAAGGTGCGCAGAGCGCAGCCGCCAACTACGGCATCGCGCTGGGTTCGGCGGACATGTTCAACACGGACCTGCGACACGAGATCGTCAACACCGTGTACGCACCGGACGTCGCCGCGAACAAGCAGTCGGCCCTGGACACCGCTTACTCGAGCGAGACGTTCCTGAGCAACATCGGGCTCGACAAGGACGGCTCCGCGCCGAACGGTCAGGCCTTCGTCTCCCGTGTCATTCCTGTAGGCACCAAGGTCACCGCCTCCACCGCCGGCAAGGCAACGGTCGAGCTCTGGTACACGTCGCTCTTCGGTCTCTCGGGCGAAGCCTCCACCAATCCGGTGTCCGAGAGCTGGTTCACCACCACCTACCAGCTCGACTGGGTCAACGGCGACTGGAAGATCACCGACTTCCAGCAGAAGGACGGACCCGTCCCGGTCGGGCGGGACCAGCAGGCCTCCACCGCCGACGACATGACGAAGGCCGTCGAGGAGTACGGAGGGTTCACGTATGCGCGCTAAGCACCTCGTCCTCAAGGCGACGGCCGCCCTGGCGGCCGTTCAGACGGTCGCGGTACTGACGGCCACCCGTGCCCTCGCCGCGCCGACGCCCAGCCCGTCGCCGTCCCCCTCCACGTCCCCGAGCAACAGCGCGTGCAGCGAACTCATCCGGGGCCCCGCCAGGGACTACTGCGAGAGGGGCGAGAACCCCTCGTCCACCACCAACCCCGGCGTCTCCGACACCCTCGACCCCCTCTCCTCCCTCGCCAAGGGCTGTGCCGACGCCGCGTCCTGGACCGTCGACAAGCTCAGCGAGGCGGTGAAGGAGACCGCGACCGTCGACTTCACCAACGAACGGTTCCTCCAGCAGTACGCCGTCGTCTTCGCCGCCTCGACCGTCCTGACCCTCCTGCTGTGGCTGCTGGCCGTCGCCAAGAGGGCGGTGCGCGGAGTCCCCCTCACCACCGCCATCGGTGAAGCCGTCGGCTTCCTCTGGCTGACCGTCCTGGCCTCCGCCTTCACCCCGCTCATCCTCTACACGGTCGTCTCCGCCACGGACGGCATCACCGACGTCCTCGCGAAGACCACCGGCAACCAGACCGACACGTTCTTCGGCACCTTCTCCGCGGCCCTCGCCAAGGGCGAGGACATCGGCGGCGGCCCGATCATGCTGATCGTGGTGTCCCTGGTGTCGATCCTCGCGGCCGGAGTGCTGTGGCTGGAGCTCGTCATCCGGGCCGCCCTCCTCTATGTGGGGGCCCTGCTCGGCACCGTCGTCTACGCGGGCCTGGTCGACAAGAACCTGTGGAGCCACGTCCGCCGCTGGGCCGGCATCATGATCGCCGTCATCCTGGTCAAACCGGTCATCGTGATCGTGCTCGGCCTCGCCGGGGCACTGTCCTCCGCCGACGGCCCGAACGCCTTCTCCGCCGTCGTCTCCGGCCTCTCCATCATCCTGCTGGCCATCTTCGCCAGCGCGATGATCTACCGCTTCGTCCCCGGCTTCGGCGACGAGATCGCGGGCTCCCGCAACAACCGCATCATGCAGGGCGCCGAAGGCAAGGCGGCGGCCGTCATCAGCTCCCCGGCGACCCTCGTCGCCCAGGGCATCAAGACGCACAGCACCCGTGCGGACAACAACGGCGGCGGCCAGTCCGGGTCCTCCGGCGCCCGCCCCTCCAATCCCGCCTCAGGCGGAGTCGCCGCGCACAGTTCGCGCACCCCGAACGGGGGCGGCGGATCTGTCCCCTCCGCCGCACCCGCACCCCGCGCGAGCAGCCCGGTCAACACCCCGCACGCAAGCAACACCCGCAACAGCAGCAACAACCGCACGGGAGGTGAAGGGCGTTGACGGCTGATTCCCACGTGTCCCACGCGATCACGCCCCGCCGTACATATCTGATCGGCCGCGCCCGGCCGAACGCGATCGTCGGCCGCAACCGCGAGACCGGTGAGATCGCGCTCATCGTCGTCGGCGCGTTCCTCGGCATGATGTGCGGCCTCCTCGTCCCCGTCCTCGCCCTGCGGATCGTGCTGCTCAGCGGCTTCCCGATGATCGCGCTGGCCGCCGTCTACGTGCCGTACAAGCACCGCACGTTCTACAAGTGGTTCGAGATCAACCGCAGCTACAAGCGCACCCTGCGCCAGGGCACGGCCTACCGCTCGACCGTCATGGAGGCGGGCACCCGGCTCGACGGCCAGGAGATCGAGATCGGCCCGCCCCCGGGCATCGGCCGCATCAACTGGCTGGCCGCCCCCTTCGGCCCCGACGAGATCGCCGTACTCCTGCACGCCGACCGCCGAACGGTGACGGCCGCCATCGAGATCGAGGGCCCGGGCGTCGGCCTGCGCGACAGCGAGGACCAGGAGGCCCTGGTCGACCGCTTCGGCACCCTTCTCAAGCACGTGGCGAACGGCGACGGCTTCGTCACCCGCATCCAGATGCTCGCCCGCACCCTCCCCGCCGACCCCGACGCCCACGCCAAGGACGTCGCCGTGCGCGGGGACGAGAAGTCCCCCGACTGGCTGGCCCGCTCCTACGACCAGCTCCAGTCCATGGTGTCCACGAGCAGCGAGCAGCACCGCGCCTACCTCGTCGCCTGTATGCACTACACCCGCGAGCTGTCCGCCGAGGCCCACGCCATGGCCCGCGCCGCCCGCCCCCGGTCGGGCCGCAAACTGGACCGTGACGCGGGCCTGGCGGTGGTCATGGCCCGCGAGCTGACGGACATCTGCTCCCGCCTCCAGGAGGCGGACATCCGCGTCCGCCAGCCCCTGGGCCAGGGCCGGCTGTCCTCCCTCGTCCACTCCATGTACGACCCGGACCACCCCATCGACCACATCCAGGCGATGACCAAGCGCAACGCCTGGCCGGCCGAGCTCGACGCCATGGAGCCGACGTACCTCCAGGCCAAGACCCGCGAGTCGTCGACCCGTGCCCCGTGGTGCCATGCCACGGCCTGGGTGAAGGAGTGGCCGATGACCCCGGTGGGCGTCAACTTCCTGGCACCGCTCCTCGTCCACACCCCGGACGTCATCCGCACCGTCGCCGTGACCATGGACCTCGAACCCACCGAGGTCGCCATCGAACGCATGCTGACGGAGAAGACGAACGACGACGCCGAGGCGAGCCGGGCCGCCAAGATGAACCGCACCGTCGACCCCCGCGACGTGGCCGCCCACTCCCGACTGGACCAGCGCGGCGAGGACCTGGCGTCCGGCGCGGCGGGCGTGAACCTGGTCGGCTACATCACCGTCTCCTCCCGCAATCCCGAGGCCCTGGCCCGCGACAAACGGACGATAAGGGCGTCGGCCGGCAAGTCGTACCTGAAGCTGGAGTGGTGCGACCGAGAGCACCACCGGGCGTTCGTGAACACCCTCCCGTTCGCCACCGGAATCCGAAGGTAGGGGCTGATGAGCTGATGCGGGATCCGCTGTCCGTCCTCACGGACGCCTTCACCTCCTTCCTCTTCGGCAAGGTCGAGACGACCCGGCTGCCGGTGCGCACCTCCACGGGCCAGGCCCAGGCGGTGTACCTGCCGACGGCCGCCCCCGGCCTAGGCGACTCCGGCGTCATCATCGGCCGCGAGGTCTACTCCGGGAAGGGCTACATCTACGACCCCTTCCAGCTGTACGGCCAGCAGCTCCCCGCCCCGCACTGGCTCGTCCTCGGCGAGTCCGGGAACGGCAAGTCGGCGCTGGAGAAGACCTACGTCCTGCGCCAGCTGCGCTTCCGCGACCGCCAGGTCGTCGTCCTGGACGCACAGGGCGAGGACGGCGTGGGCGAATGGAACCTCATCGCGCAGGCGCTGGGAATAACTCCTATCCGCCTGGACCCGGCGGCCGCCCTGGACCACGGGATCCGCCTCAACCCACTGGACCCGTCGATCACCACGACCGGCCAGCTCGCGCTGCTGCGCACCATCATCGAGGTGGCGATGGGCCACGGCCTGGACGAGCGCTCGGGCTTCGCGCTCAAGGTCGCCCACGCCTACGTCAACGAGACGATCGTGGAGCGCCAGCCCGTCCTGACCGACATCGTCGAACAGCTGCGCCACCCCGAGCCGGAGTCGGCGGAGGCGATGAACGTGGCCATAGACGATGTACGCGCCTGGGGCCTGGACGTGGCACTGGTCCTGGACCGCCTGGTCGACGGTGACCTCAGGGGCATGTTCGACGGCCCCACGACGGTGGGCATCGACCTGGACGCTCCGCTGATCGTGTTCGATCTGTCACACATCGACCGCAACTCGATCGCCATGCCGATCCTGATGGCGATCGTCGGGGTCTGGCTGGAGCACACCTGGATCCGCCCCGACCGGAAGAAGCGCATCTTCCTGGTGGAGGAGGCCTGGCACATCATCAACAGCCCGTTCGTGGCCCAGCTGTTCCAGCGACTGCTGAAGTTCGGCCGTCGCCTCGGCCTGTCGTTCGTGGCGGTCGTCCACCACCTGTCCGACGTGGTGGACGGAGCGGCGGCGAAGGAGGCCGCGGCCATCCTGAAGATGGCGTCGACCCGGACCATCTACGCCCAGAAGGCGGACGAGGCGAGGGCGACGGGCCGGGTCATCGGCCTGCCCAGATGGGCGGTGGAGATCATCCCCACCCTCACCCCGGGCATCGCGGTCTGGGACGTCAACGGCAATGTGCAGGTGGTGAAACACCTGATCACCGAGACGGAACGGCCCCTCGTCTTCACCGACCGGGCGATGACGGAATCCTCCACCGACCGCACCATGTCCGACGACGACGCACTGCTCGCCGCCGAACTGGAACAGGAACGACGAGCGGCGGCCTTCATGGAACAGCACCTGGCCGACTTGGACGGCTCGTCCGAGTCGACGGTGGCGTAGCGCGGGAGAGGGGGTCGCCATGAGACCGGGAGACGAGCGCCGCGACCCCGGCCACGGCCAGGGAGGCGTCCCCGACGGCCTGCTGGTCGGGATACTCGCGTTCCTGCTCGGCATGACCCTGCTGGTCTGGACGGCGACCGGCCTGGCGGCCCTCTTCGCCCACGGCTCCTGGCCCGCGGGCGTCACCTTCACCCGCACCCCGCTGGCCATGCGCCACCTCATCGCCCGGCCCCACGACATCCCCGGCGCCTGGCCCGAAGCGGAAGCGGCGGACTTCTCGGGCTACGGGCTGTTCTGGGGCATGTTCATCGGCCAGGTGATGATCCTGCTCGTCCTCACCGTGTTCGTGATGGGGACACTCGCCCGATGGCGGGCGGTACGAGCGAGGAAGCGCGCGGACCTGACACCGGCTCCGATGCCCGTTCAGGAGACCGTGACGCCACCGACGCACCACGAGGTGCCGACCCAACGCGTCGAGACCGCCACCAGGACGGACACCGAGCCGCCGGCACCGACGCAGTCTCTCCAGCCGACGCCGGCCGCGCCACCCGCCTCGCTCTCACCGTCCCTCCAACCGCAGCCGCAGCCGCAACAGCCCTCGACATCCGCTGCCGCCGCCGCTCTCTTCCCGGCTGTGCCAGGTGAACGGGCGGCCGGATGGGAAGCCAACCGCTTCGAGGGCGCGGCGCACTACGCCCCGCCGGAGATCCGCCACGCGACCGCGATCCAGGCCATCCGGGACGCCGAGGGCCCCGCCGTCATCCTCACCTCCAGCCCCGCCCTCTGGCAGGAGACCAAGGACGCCCGAGCCAAACTGGGCCCGGTCCACCTGTACGACCCCGGCCACCTCTGCGACACCCCGGCCCGCCTCCACTGGTCCCCCACCACGGGCTGCGAGGACAGACAGACCGCGACCGCACGCGCGACGGCACTCCTCGCCCCCGTGCGCCCCAGCTCGCGGCTCGACCAGGCGGTCAGCGACACCGCCGAAACCCTCCTGCGCAGCTACCTGCACGCCGCGGCCATCGACGGCCGCACCATCCGCCACGTCCACCGCTGGTCCCAGGGCACCGGCATCCAGGAAGCCGTCCGCACCCTCCGGACCAGCCCCAAGGCCGCCCCGGGCGCGGCGGGCGAACTCGAAGCCGCCCTCACCGCCCACCCCGAACGCCGGGACATCGCCCAGGAACTGACCTCCCGTGCCCTCTCCGCCCTGTCCACGGTGAACATCCGCGAGGCGTGCACTCCCAACCGAACTGACGCCCTCGCCTTGGATTCCTTCGTGGACGAAGGGGGAACTCTCTATGTGCTCGGTGAATCAATCGAGGACCCCAGGGCCAGTCCCGGCGCGATGCCGCTCCTGACGGCCCTCGTCTCCAGCGTGGTCGAGCGCGGGCGGCGCATGGCCGAACGGTCATCCTCCGGTCGCCTCGACCCACCAATGTCCCTGGTCCTGGACGATGTGGCGGCCGTGGCCCCCATCCCCCAGCTCCCCGACCTGCTGGCCACCGGCACCGATCGCGGCCTGCCCACCCTGGCCCTGCTCCGTTCCCGCGAACAGGCCAAGGCCCGCTGGCCGCATCACGACCTACCGGTCTGACGCCTCGGGACGCTCGAGGACGAACTCGTACTCGGCCTCCCCGGCCCCCTGCCCCAACTGCACGGTCCGCCCGCTCGGTATGAACCCCGCCTTGCGGTAGGCCCCCTGCGCCCGCGCGTTCTTCTCGTGGACGATGAGCCGCACCCGCTCGACCCCCGACTCCCAGGCCCAGTCGACGGCGGCGTCGATCAGCGCCCGCGTCGTTCCGCCGCCCCGCCACTCGTCCCGCACATAGACCCCGACGAGGTGCCCCTGACGCCGTTCCACGGGGAAACCGGCCCAGTCGACGCTCCCAGCCTCCTCCACGAGCATGGTGACCGAGCCCGCCCACTGCCCGTCCTCCGCCTCGGCGACGAACTGCCGTACGCCGGCAGCCCCCTCGGCCGCCCCGGCCGCCCGCTCCTGCCAGAAGGAGTCGGGCCGCGCCACAGCAGCCTCATATGTCTCCAGAAAGGCCAGCGGTGCCACCGGATCCCTGAGCGCAAGCAACCGCAGGTCCTTCACCAGGGCCCACTCTTCAGCCCGTACGACCCTCACCGCATACGTGTACATAGAATGCACCGTAACGCAGAAAACCCCCGCACCGTGAGGTGCGGGGGTTTCCCGTAATATTTGTTCGGCGGTGTCCTACTCTCCCACAGGGTCCCCCCTGCAGTACC
>NZ_JBHVYO010000033.1:61075-95656 GCF_042880655.1 Streptomyces sp. NPDC058295 | reverse complement strand
GCGCAGGGACGCGCCGCCCGAGCCCTGACGCACGTACGGATCAGCCTTCCTCACGGTCCCCGGCGACCACGAGTGATCACGAGTACCACGAGCCCTCCTCAGGAGCCCCCGTAATGAAGACGATCGACGAACTTCTCACCGAAGGCGTCGCAGGCAAGCGGGTCTTCGTCCGCGCCGACCTCAACGTGCCGCTCGACGGCGGCACCATCACCGACGACGGCCGCATCCGCGCCGTCCTGCCCACCGTCAAGGCCCTCGCGGACGCGGGCGCCAAGGTGGTCGTCGCCTCGCACCTGGGCCGCCCCAAGGGCGCGCCGGACCCGGCCTTCTCCCTCGCCCCCGCCGCCGCCCGGCTGGGTGAACTCCTCGGCACGGCCGTGGCCTTCGCGACCGACACGGTCGGCGAGTCCGCGCGGTCCACGGTGGAGGGCCTCACCGACGGCCAGGTCGCCGTCCTCGAGAACCTGCGCTTCAACGCGGGCGAGACCAGCAAGGACGACGCCGAGCGCGGCGCCTTCGCCGACCGGCTCGCCCAGCTCGCCGACCTCTACGTCGGCGACGGGTTCGGGGCGGTGCACCGTAAGCACGCCTCCGTCTACGACCTCCCGGCGCGGCTGCCGCACGCGGCCGGCTTCCTGATCGCCACCGAGGTCGGCGTCCTGAAGCAGCTCACCGAGGACGTCAAGCGGCCCTACGTCGTCGCCCTCGGCGGCTCCAAGGTCTCCGACAAGCTCGCCGTCATCGACCAGCTGCTCGGCAAGGCCGACCGCCTCCTCATCGGCGGCGGCATGGCCTTCACCTTCCTCAAGGCGAAGGGGTACGAGATCGGCGCCTCCCTCGTCCAGGACGATCAGCTGCCCGTCGTCAACGAGTACGTCGAGCGCGCCGAGAAGAACGGCGTCGAGCTGATCGTGCCCGTCGACGTCGTGGCCGCGGCCCGGTTCCCGGACCTGAAGACCAAGGCCCCGTCCGACCCCGTCACCGTCGCCGCGGACGCCATTCCCGCCGACCTGATGGGCCTCGACATCGGTCCCGAGACCGGTGCCCTGTACGCCTCGAAGCTCGCCGACGCCGGCACCGTCTTCTGGAACGGCCCCATGGGCGTCTTCGAGCACCCCGACTACGCCGAGGGCACCAAGGCGGTCGCCCAGGCCCTCATCGAATCCCCGGCCTTCACGGTCGTCGGCGGCGGCGACTCCGCCGCGGCCGTCCGTCTCCTGGGCTTCGACGAGAACGCATTCGGCCACATCTCGACCGGTGGTGGCGCCTCCCTCGAATACCTCGAGGGCAAGACGCTCCCCGGCCTCGCCGCACTGGAGGGCTGACCCCGTATGACCACTCGCACGCCGCTGATGGCGGGCAACTGGAAGATGAACCTCAACCACCTCGAGGCCATCGCCCACACCCAGAAGCTCGCTTTCGCCCTGGCCGACAAGGACTACGAGGCCGTCGAGGTCGCCGTCCTGCCGCCCTTCACCGACCTGCGCTCCGTGCAGACCCTGGTCGACGGCGACAAGCTGAAGATCAAGTACGGCGCCCAGGACATCTCGGCGCATGACTCCGGTGCCTACACCGGCGAGATCTCCGGCTCGATGCTCGCCAAGCTGAAGTGCACGTTCGTGGCGATCGGCCACTCCGAGCGCCGCCAGTACCACAACGAGACCGACGAGCTCGTGAACGCCAAGGTCAAGGCCGCCTACAAGCACGGCCTGACCCCGATCCTGTGTGTCGGTGAGGAGCTGGACGTCCGCGAGGCGGGCAACCACGTCTCCCACACCCTCACCCAGGTCGAGGGCGGCCTGAAGGACCTGCCGGCCGAGCAGGCCGAGACGATCGTGATCGCCTACGAGCCCGTCTGGGCCATCGGCACCGGCAAGGTCTGCGGTGCCGAGGACGCGCAGGAGGTCTGCGCCGCCATCCGCGGCAAGATCGCCGAGCTCTACACCCAGGAGCTGGCCGACAAGGTGCGCATCCAGTACGGCGGCTCCGTGAAGTCCGGCAACGTCGCCGAGATCATGGCGCAGGCCGACATCGACGGCGCGCTGGTCGGCGGTGCCTCGCTGGACGCCGACGAGTTCGTCAAGATCGTGCGCTTCCGCGACCAGTGATCCGAGCTGTGTGTATGCGGTAGCGGCGATCCGTCGTACCCTTGCGGGGGCATAGCGGTTGTCGCTATGCCCCCGTCGTTCGTCCGAGTCGTTATCCGAATCCGAGGAAGTTGGTCCAGCCGTGGTTTTGGGGTTCTCGATCGCCCTGATCGTCTTCAGCCTGCTGCTGATGCTGCTGGTGCTGATGCACAAGGGGAAGGGCGGCGGTCTCTCCGACATGTTCGGTGGCGGCATGCAGTCCTCCGTCGGCGGCTCCTCGGTCGCCGAGCGCAACCTCGACCGCATCACCGTCGTGATCGGGCTGCTGTGGTTCGCCTGCATCATCGTTCTCGGCATCGTCATGAAGACGAACAGCTGATCAGCTTCGCACAGTCACGCACATTCCGGTACGTAAGGCCCCATGTTCGGTACGCGCAGCTGAGCGCCGCCTATCATGGGGCTTGCGTCTAGGTGTGGAAGCTGTAACTCCAATCACTGGACGCGCGTTGGGCCTTACGTAGACTGAGGCGCTCGCAGCGAAGCGAAACGCCGACTCGCTTTGCGGCACCATCACGCAGGGAGTTACGACCGTGGCAAGTGGCAACGCGATCCGAGGAAGCCGGGTCGGGGCGGGGCCGATGGGCGAGGCCGAGCGGGGCGAGTCCGCGCCGCGTCTGCGCATCTCCTTCTGGTGCTCCAACGGACACGAAACGGTGCCCAGCTTCGCCAGCGACGCGCAGGTTCCCGACACCTGGGACTGCCCGCGCTGCGGCTTTCCCGCCGGGCAGGACCGGGACAACCCCCCGGCCCCGCCGCGAACCGAGCCCTACAAGACGCACCTCGCCTATGTGCGGGAGCGACGCAGCGACGCGGACGGCGAGGCGATCCTCGCCGAGGCGCTCGCCAAACTGCGGGGCGAGATCTGACGAACCGAGACCGGCCGGGTGCCCGAGGGCGCCTGGCCGGACGTGTATTCGCGCGCGCATGTTCGCCCGCGGGCCGTCCGACAGTGGTGCCCTTCGCGCGCCCGTGCGGCGCGCCCCGGTGGACCTCGAGGCCCTCGGCGGGGCCCACGCCTGCCTGATGACCGGTGACCCAGCCGGCCGGCGCACTCCGGTCGGCCTGTTCGCGCGCGCCGAAACGGCGGCACGGCCCCGCTCGTGGTGCGCACCCGCCGTCGCCGCGTTGATACCCGCGGGCCGGGCGGACGTACCTGTTGTTGTCCCGTTCGACCGTGGCCCGTCCGCTCACCCGACGCGCTGATCAACTAGGTTGGAACCGGCGGGGCAAGGCGTGCGCAGCACGGACAGATGAGGAAAGAGGGCTGAAGTCCGACATGAACGCAGACGGCCGTACGAGGCTCAACCAGACGCCCGAGTGGACCGCTCTGGCCAAACACCGCGAGGAACTCGGTGAGGTACGGCTGCGGGAGCTGTTCGCCGCCGACCCCGAGCGCGCCGCGGGATACACGCTGCGGGTCGGTGACCTGCACATCGACTACTCCAAGCACCTCGTCACCGACGAGACGCTGCGGCACCTGCGCGAACTGGCCGTCGCCACCGACGTCTTCGGCCTGAGGGACGCCCTGTTCCGCGGCGAGAAGATCAACACCACCGAGGACCGCGCCGTCCTGCACACGGCCCTGCGCGCCCCGCGCGACGCGGTGATCGAGGTCGACGGGGAGAACGTCGTCCCGGCGGTGCACGTCGTGCTCGACAAGATGGCCGGCTTCGCCGAGCGGGTCCGCTCCGGCGCCTGGACCGGCCACACCGGCCGGCGTATCCGCAACGTGGTGAACATCGGCATCGGCGGCTCCGACCTGGGCCCGGCGATGGCCTACGAGGTGCTGCGCGGCTACACCGACCGCGATCTCACGGTCCGTTTCGTGTCCAACGTGGACGGCGCCGACCTGCACGAGGCCACCCGCGACCTGGACCCGGCGGAGACGCTGTTCATCATCGCGTCGAAGACCTTCACCACCATCGAGACGATCACCAACGCGACCTCGGCCCGCAGTTGGCTGCTCAACGGGCTGGGCGGCGACGACCGGGCCGTCGCCAGGCACTTCGTCGCGCTGTCGACGAACGCGGAGAAGGTCGCGGACTTCGGCATCGACACGGCCAACATGTTCGAGTTCTGGGACTGGGTCGGCGGTCGTTACTCCTTCGACTCGGCGATCGGCCTGTCGCTGATGATCGCCATCGGCCCGGACCGGTTCCGCGAGATGCTCGACGGCTTCCACCTCGTCGACGAGCACTTCAGGATCGCGCCCGCCGAGTCCAACGTGCCGCTGCTGCTGGGCCTGTTGGGGATCTGGTACGGCAACTTCCACGACGCGCAGTCGCATGCCGTGCTGCCCTACAGCCACTACCTGTCGAAGTTCGCCGCCTACCTCCAGCAGCTGGACATGGAGTCCAACGGCAAGTCGGTCGACCGGGACGGCCGGCAGGTCGACTGGCAGACCGGCCCCATCGTCTGGGGCACGCCGGGCACCAACGGACAGCACGCCTACTACCAGCTCATCCACCAGGGCACCAAGCTCATCCCCGCCGACTTCATCGGCTTCGCCGAGCCGGCCGCCGAGCTGAGCGACGAACTCAAGGCACAGCACGACCTGCTGATGGCCAACTTCTTCGCCCAGACCCAGGCGCTGGCCTTCGGCAAGACGCCCGAGGAGGTGCGTGCCGAGGGTGTGCCGGAGGAGCTGGTGGCCCACAAGACGTTCCGGGGAGACCACCCCACCACCACGATCCTCGCCCGTGAGCTGACCCCCTCGGTCCTCGGCCAGCTCGTCGCGCTCTACGAGCACAAGGTGTTCGTGCAGGGCGCGGTGTGGAACATCGACTCCTTCGACCAGTGGGGCGTGGAGCTCGGCAAGGTGCTCGCCAAGCGCGTCGAACCCGCCCTCACCGAGGGCGCCGAGGTCCCCGGCCTGGACGCGTCCACCAAGGCCCTGGTCGCCAAGTACCGGGAGCTGCGCGGCCGGTAGCGGTCACCGGACGGGCGAAACGGGAAGCGGGCGGCGGCCGGCCGTCCGCTTCCCGTAGACTCCCCGGCGATCATGAGTCCGAACTCTCGGGGGAGAGCAACGTGACCGGTGCACGCAGGAGTTGGACCGACGGCTCGCTGTCCGTCCGCTCGTTCCTGAAGCCCCACAAGGCGGCGTGGGCGGTGTTCCATCCGGCGTGGATACCCCAGGCGCTCGATCCGACGGTGGAGCGGCTCAAGCGCGGCAGGGTCATCGCCGGGGCGGTGGCGGCCGTCGGCGTCTACACCTTCGTCCAGGGCGGCTTCGCCTTCGAGGAGATGCTGGAGAACACGGCGATCGCCTCCGCCGTGCTGTTCTTCCTCACCCCGGTGACGGTCGGCGTGATGCTCTTCGTCTGGCGGCGCACCGGCACCGTCCGGCAGCTGAAGAGGCCGCTCCTCGACTCGCTCAAGTTGCTGCTGCTCTTCATCGGCTGTGTCATGACGACCGTGGTGATCTTCCGGTCGAGCGAGCTGCTCGGGCTGGTGCCGAGGATGCTGCTCACCCTCGTGGGCCTCTGGATGGCCTTCTTCGTGATGGCCGGCGCCGTCCGGCTCTCCGGGAACTTCTTCGGTTCCGCCGCCGTGCACCGCTGTCTGCCGCCGCTGCTCGCCACGGTGACGACCTGGCTGATGGCCGTCCCCGATCTGATCACCGGCGACCTGCACGGTCTCAGCTTCACCATGGGCATCGTCTTCATCCTGGGCGCACCGGTGACGGTCACCGGGCTCGCGCTGCTGGAGATGCGCCGCCTCAAGCGGCGGTACGGCATCCGGCTGTCGGCCCACCCGGCCTCCCTGCCGCCGACACCCGCAGGGGCGCCGCCCCAGGTCCCGCCGCAGGGAAACCCGTACGGACACCCGCAGGGACAGCCGTACGGGCAGCCGTACGCACCGCACCCGGGGCAGCCGTATCAGCCGTATCCCCAGGGCAACCCGTACGGGTCCTACGGGGCCCACAACGGGCAGAACCCGTACGGCGGTTGACCGTACGGGTTCTGTGCGGCGGTGACCGCGTCAGGCGGATGCCGGGGGGTACAGCGACCTCGGGAGCCGGGAGGCCGCCGCCGCGTCCAGCAGCCACAGGGTGCGGGAGCGGCCCCGGGCGCCCGCCGCGGGGGCCTGGATCTCGCCCGCGCCGGACAGGGCGATCGCCGCGGCCTGCGCCTTGTCCTCACCGGCCGCGAGCAGCCACACCTCACGGGCCGCCCGGATCGCCGGGAGGGTGAGGGTGACCCGGGTCGGCGGGGGCTTGGGCGCGCCGCGCACACCCACCACCGTGCGCTCGGTCTCCCGCACGGCCGGCAGCTCAGGGAAGAGCGAGGCCACATGGGTGTCCGGGCCGACGCCCAGCATCAGGACGTCGAAGGTGGGCACGTCGCCGTGGTTCTCGGGGCCGGCCGCGCGGGCCAGCTCCTCCGCGTAGGCGGCCGCGGCAGCCTCCACGTCGGCACCGTACGGACCGTCGGACGCGGGCATGGCGTGCACGCGCTTCGGGTCCACCGGGACGGAGTCCAGCAGGGCCTCACGGGCCTGCGTGACGTTACGCTCCGGGTCGCCCTCGGGCAGGAAGCGCTCGTCGCCCCACCACAGGTCCAGCCGGGCCCAGTCGACGGCGTCACGGGCGGGCGCGGCGGCCAGCGCGGCCAGCAGGCCGTTGCCGTTGCGGCCGCCCGTGAGGACCACGGATGCCTGGCCCCGGGAGGCCTGGGCGTCCACGATCTTCGTGATGAGACGGGCCGCGGCGGCCTGTGCCATCAGTTCCTTGTCGTGGTGCACGACCAGCTGGGGAGTGCTCACTGCGGATCCGCTTTCCTGACCGGGGGCATCTGCGCCGGAGTCGGCCGGTCGGCGTCGCCGTGGCCCGCCGGAGCGGCGGACGGCGGAGCCGACGCGGCGTCACGGCCCGCGGACGCCGGGTCCGGCACCGCGCGGACCGGGAGGGACGGTGTGGGCTGGCCGGCGGCCTCGGCCCGCTCCGCCTCCCGCTCCGCGGCCGACTGGATCCCGCCCAGCCGGTCCACGCCGAACCGCAGGGCCGACGCGTACGTGTCGTCGGGGTCGAGCCTGCGCAGCTCCTCCGCGAGCAACTCGGACGTCTCGCGGCGCTTCAGCGCCACCGCGCGGTCGGGCTGGCCCGGCAGCGCCAGCGTGGCCATCGAGCCGTCCGACCGGTGCAGTGTGATCGGACCGCCGGTCGTCTCCATCCGGACCTGGGTCAGACCGGGACCGGCCGAGATCGCGCGGCGGACGTGCACATGGAGCCGGTCGGCGAGCCACATGGCGAGCAGCTCGACGCTCGGGTTGGCCTCCTCGCCCGCCACTTCGGCGGAGACGATCTCGCAGCTGACCTGGTCGAGAGCGGCGGCCAGCATCGAGCGCCACGGGGTGATCCGGGCCCACGCCAGGTCGGTGTCGCCCGGCTCGTAGCTCTCGGCACGGGCCCGGAGCTCGTTGATGGGCTTCTCGGCCGCGTAGCTGTCGGTGACCCGGCGCTGGCCCAGGGCGCCCAGTGGGTCGCCCGCGGGGTCGCGCGGGGCGTCCACCGACCACCAGACCACCACCGGCGCGTCCGGCAGCAGCAGCGGCAGGACGACGGACTGGGCGTGGTCGGAGACCTCGCCGTACAGCCGGAGGATCACCGTCTCGCCGCTGCCCGCGTCCGCGCCCAGCCGTACCTCGGCGTCGAGGCGGGACTGGGTGCGGCCCCGGGGGGACCGCGAGACACGCTTGATGACCACGAGCGTGCGCGAGGGGTGCTCGTGCGACGCGTCGTCGGCGGCCTTCAGGGCGTCGTAGGCGTTCTCCTCGTCCGTGACGACGACGAGGGTGAGCACCATGCCGACGGCGGGCGTGCCTATCGCACGCCTGCCCTGCACCAACGCCTTGTTGATCTTGCTGGCAGTGGTGTCCGTGAGGTCTGTCTTCATGGCCGGCGCCAGCTCCGTCCGTCTCGCTCGAGCATCTCGTCGGCCTCGACGGGCCCCCACGTGCCCGACGGGTACTGCGCGGGCTTGCCGTTCTTGTCCCAGAACCGCTCGATCGGGTCGAGGATCTTCCAGGACAGCTCCACCTCTTCCGTGCGGGGGAAGAGGTTCGAGTCGCCCAGCAGCACGTCCAGGATGAGACGCTCGTACGCCTCGGGCGAGGACTCCGTGAAGGACTCGCCGTAGGCGAAGTCCATCGACACGTCCCGGATCTCCATCGAGGTGCCGGGCACCTTGGAGCCGAAGCGGACCGTGATGCCCTCGTCGGGCTGGACGCGGATGACGATCGCGTTCGCGCCGAGCTCCTCGGTGGCCGTGGAGTCGAAGGGGGAGTGCGGGGCCCGCTGGAAGACCACCGCGATCTCGGTGACCCGGCGGCCGAGGCGCTTGCCGGTGCGCAGATAGAAGGGGACGCCCGCCCAGCGGCGGTTGTCGACCTCGAGCTTGACGGCCGCGTAGGTGTCGGTCTTCGACTTGGGGTCGATGCCGTCCTCTTCGAGGTAGCCGACGGCCTTCTCGCCGCCCTGCCACCCGGCCGCGTACTGGGCGCGCACGGTGGCGAGGCCCAGGTCCTTCGGCAGCCGCACGGCGCCGAGCACCTTGGTCTTCTCGGCGGCCAGCGCGTCCGCGTCGAAGGAGGCCGGCTCCTCCATGGCCGTGAGGGCCATCAGCTGGAGCAGGTGGTTCTGGATGACGTCACGGGCGGCGCCGATGCCGTCGTAGTATCCGGCCCGGCCGCCGATGCCGATGTCCTCGGCCATCGTGATCTGGACGTGGTCCACGAAGGACCGGTTCCAGATCGGCTCGAACATCGTGTTGGCGAAGCGCAGCGCCATGATGTTCTGGACGGTCTCCTTGCCCAGGTAGTGGTCGATGCGGAAGACCTGGTCCGAGCCGAAGACCTCGTGGACGACCTTGTTGAGCTCCTCGGCCGAGGCGAGGTCGTGACCGAAGGGCTTCTCGATGACCGCGCGTCGCCAGGAGCCGTTCTTCTGGTCGGCCAGCCCGTGCTTCTTCAGCTGCTGGATGACCACCGGGAAGGACCGCGGCGGCACGGAGAGGTAGAAGGCGAAGTTGCCGCCCGTGCCCTGCGCCTTGTCGAGTTCCTCGATCGTGCCGCGCAGCCGCTCGAAGGCGTCGTCGTCGTCGAAGGTGCCCTGCACGAAGCGCATGCCCTGGACGAGCTGCTGCCAGACCTCCTCGCGGAAGGGCGTACGGGCGTGCTCCTTGACGGCGTCGTGGACCTCCTGTGCGAAGTCCTCGTGCTCCCACTCGCGGCGGGCGAAGCCGACCAGCGAGAAGCCCGGCGGCAGCAGACCCCGGTTGGCGAGGTCGTACACGGCGGGCATGAGCTTCTTCCGGGACAAATCGCCCGTGACGCCGAAGATGACCAGGCCCGACGGCCCCGCGATACGCGGGAGCCGTCGGTCGGCGGGGTCACGCAGCGGGTTGCTGCTCGACAAGATTTCAGCCCTCCGAGGGGGCGAGGCGCTGGAGCTCCGCCTCGGTCGACTTGAGCAGGTCGTTCCAGGACGCCTCGAACTTGTCCACGCCCTCGTCCTCGAGGAGCTGGACCACCTCGTCGTAGGAGATGCCGAGCTTCTCGACGGCGTCGATCTCGGCGCGGGCCTGCTCATAGGTGCCGGCGACGGTGTTGCCGGTGATCGAGCCGTGGTCCTCGGCGGCGAACAGGGTCGCCTCCGGCATGGTGTTCACCGTGTTCGGGGCGACCAGGTCGTCCACGTACAGGGTGTCCTTGTAGGCGGGGTCCTTCACACCGGTGGAGGCCCACAGCGGACGCTGCTTGTTGGCGCCCGCCTTCTCCAGCGCGGCCCAGCGCTCGCCGGCGAAGACCTCCTCGTACGCCTGGTAGGCGAGCCGGGCGTTGGCCAGGCCCGCCTTGCCGCGGGCGGCCTTGGCCTCGTCGGTGCCGAGCGCGTCGAGCCGCTTGTCGATCTCGGTGTCCACGCGGGACACGAAGAAGGACGCCACGGAGTGGATCTTCGACAGGTCCAGGCCGCGGTCCTTGGCCTGCTCCAGGCCGGCCAGGTAGGCCTCCATGACCTGGCGGTAGCGCTCCAGCGAGAAGATCAGCGTGACGTTGACGCTGATGCCGAGGCCGATGACCTCGGTGATCGCCGGCAGGCCGCCCATCGTGGCCGGGATCTTGATGAGCGTGTTGGGGCGGTCGACCAGCCAGGCGAGCTGCTTGGCCTCGGCGACCGTCGGCTTGGTGTGGTGCGCCAGGCGCGGGTCGACCTCAATGGACACCCGGCCGTCCTGGCCGCCGGTGGCGTCGAAGACCGGGCGCAGGATGTCGGCGGCGTCGCGGACGTCCGCCGTCGTGATCATGCGGATGGCCTCTTCGACCGTGACCTTGCGGGCGGCGAGGTCGGAGAGCTGCTGGTCGTAGCCGTCGCCCTGCGAGATCGCCTTCTGGAAGATCGACGGGTTGGTGGTGACGCCCACGACGTGCTGCTGGTCGATCAGTTCGGCCAGGTTGCCGGACGTGATCCGCTTGCGCGACAGGTCGTCCAGCCAGATCGCGACGCCTTCTTCGGAGAGGCGCTTGAGTGCGTCTGTCATGGAATTACATCTCCTACGTGTCGTATGTGAGCGTCAGCGCTGGGCGGCGGCGAGGGATTCCCGGGCCTTGGCGGCCACGTTCTCCGCAGTGAAGCCGTACTCCTGGAAGAGGACCTTGCCATCGGCCGAAGCACCGAAGTGCTCCAGGGAAACGATGCGGCCGGCGTCCCCGACGTACTTGTGCCAGCTGAGACCGATGCCCGCCTCGACCGAGACGCGGGCCTTGACGGACGGGGGCAGGACGCTGTCCCGGTACCCCTGGTCCTGCTCCTCGAACCACTCCACGGACGGCATCGAGACCACACGCGTGGGCACACCCTCGGCTTCCAGCCGCTCGCGCGCCTCGACGGCGACGTGCACCTCGGAGCCGGTCGCGATGAGGAGCACCTCCGGCGTCCCGGTGGAGGCCTCGAACAGGACGTACCCGCCCTTGGCCGCGTTCTCGTCGGGCTCGTAGGTCGGCACGCCCTGGCGGGTGAGGACCAGACCGTGCGGGGCGCCCTTGCCGAACACCTTCGTCCAGCGCTTGAGGATCTCGCGCCAGGCGATCGCCGTCTCGTTGGCGTCGGCCGGACGGACGACGTTCAGACCCGGGATCGCGCGCAGCGAGGCCAGGTGCTCGACCGGCTGGTGCGTCGGGCCGTCCTCGCCGAGGCCGATGGAGTCGTGCGTCCACACGTACGTCACCGGCACGTGCATCAGGGCGGACAGCCGGACGGCGTTGCGCATGTAGTCGGAGAACACGAGGAACGTGCCGCCGTAGATACGGGTGTTGCCGTGCAGCGCGATGCCGTTCATCTCCGCGGCCATCGAGTGCTCGCGGATACCGAAGTGGACGGTGCGGCCGTACGGGTCCGCCTCCGGCAGCGGGTTGTCCGCCGGGAGGAACGACGACGTCTTGTCGATCGTCGTGTTGTTGGAACCCGCGAGGTCGGCGGAGCCGCCCCACAGCTCGGGGATGACCGCGCCGAGCGCCTGGAGCACCTTGCCGGACGCGGCACGGGTGGCGACACCCTTGCCGGGCTCGAAGACCGGGAGCTTCTCCTCCCAGCCGGTGGGCAGCTCGCCCGCGGCGACGCGCTCGAACTCGGCGGCGCGCTCGGGGTTGTTGTCCCGCCACTGCTGGAAGGACTTCTCCCACACGGCGCGGGCCGCCTGGCCGCGATCGAGGGCGCCCCGGGTGTGGGCGATGACCTCGTCCGCGACCTCGAAGGACTTCTCCGGGTCGAAGCCGAGGACGCGCTTGGTGGCCGCGACCTCGTCGTCGCCGAGCGCCGAGCCGTGCGCGGCCTCGGTGTTCTGCGCGTTCGGTGCGGGCCAGGCGATGATCGAGCGCATCGCGATGAAGGACGGCTTGTCCGTCACCTGCTTCGCGGCCTCGATCGCGTCGTAGAGGGCGTGCGGGTCCAGGTCGCCGTCCGGCTTGGGGGCGACCCGCTGCACATGCCAGCCGTACGCCTCGTAGCGCTTGACGGTGTCCTCGGAGACGGCCGTCTCCGTGTCACCCTCGATCGAGATGTGGTTGTCGTCCCACAGCAGGACCAGGTTGCCGAGCTTCTGGTGCCCGGCCATCGAGGACGCCTCGGCGGAGATGCCCTCCTGGAGGCAGCCGTCACCGGCGATCGCGTAGACGAAGTGGTCGAACGGCGACTCGCCGGCCGGGGCCTCCGGGTCGAACAGACCGCGCTCGTAGCGGGCGGCCATCGCCATGCCCACGGCGTTCGCGACGCCCTGGCCCAGCGGGCCGGTCGTCGTCTCCACGCCCGTGGTGTGGCCGTACTCCGGGTGACCCGGCGTCTTCGAACCCCAGGTCCGGAACGCCTTCAGGTCGTCCAGCTCCAGGCCGAAGCCGGCCAGGTACAGCTGGGTGTAGAGCGTCAGGGACGAGTGGCCCGCGGACAGCACGAAGCGGTCGCGGCCGACCCAGTCGGCGTCCGCCGGGTCGTGCCGCATCACCTTCTGGAAGAGGGTGTACGCGGCAGGCGCCAGGCTCATCGCCGTACCGGGATGGCCGTTGCCGACCTTCTGTACGGCGTCGGCGGCCAGGACGCGGGCGGTGTCCACCGCCCGCTGGTCCAACTCGGTCCACTCGAGGTCTGTGGTGGTCGGCTTGGTGCTCACCCTGGGTCAGGGCTCCTCTCCACATGTCACGCATGTCGAATGCCGGTGCACGCGGCGCCCACCGGCCGTTGTCGAGCCTACCCCCGTGAGAACGTGCATTTTTTCGAGTCATTCCAGACTGCCGGGAGACTTGGCGATGCGCCTCCCGACCGGTGTGTTCCCTGTTCGGCAAGTGAATACGGAGCCGCTCGTACGAGTGCTCAACAGAGTGCCCTCCGGCTCTTCCGCAGGTGCCGTCCAACACGACCCCACCCCCGCGAATGTCGGGGTCTGGGCAACGTCTACAGTGGCGTGGTACGCGCGAGCCTTTACCCCGCATTCACATGGGGAGGCTTGCTGGGAGTCTCTGTCAGGGGTGTGCGTGACGGCCGTTGAATCCCGTCCAGCGGGGCTTATCGGGACGAGCCAGAGCCCGAGCCGGCGGCCGTTCGGGGCCCGGGTCAAGGCGTTCGTGGCGCTGACCAAGCCGCGGATCATCGAGCTGCTGCTGATCACCACCGTCCCGGTGATGTTCCTGGCGCAGCAGGGCGTTCCGGACCTCGGTCTGGTGGTTCTGACCTGCCTCGGTGGCTACCTGTCCGCGGGCGGCGCCAACGCGCTGAACATGTACATCGACCGCGACATCGACGCGCTGATGGACCGCACCTCGCAGCGCCCGCTGGTCACCGGAATGGTCAGCCCGCGTGAATGCCTCGCCTTCGGCATCACCCTCGCGGTGGTCTCCACACTTTTGTTCGGGCTGACCGTCAACTGGCTGTCGGCCTGGCTCGCCCTCGGCGCGCTCCTCTTCTACGTCGTCGTCTACACGATGATCCTCAAGCGGCGTACCTCGCAGAACATCGTGTGGGGCGGCATCGCCGGCTGCATGCCGGTGCTGATCGGCTGGTCGGCCGTGACGAACTCGGTGTCCTGGGCGCCGGTCGTGCTCTTCCTCGTCATGTTCTTCTGGACGCCGCCGCACTACTGGCCGCTGTCCATGAAGGTCAGGGACGACTACGCGCGCGTGGGCGTGCCGATGCTGCCGGTCGTCGCCTCCAACAAGACCGTCGCCAAGCAGATCGTCCTCTACAGCTGGGTGATGGTCGCCGTCTCGCTGCTGCTGACCCCGCTGGGCTACACCGGGTGGTTCTACACCTCGGTCGCGCTGGTGGCCGGCGGCTGGTGGCTGTGGGAGGCGCACGCGCTCCAGAACCGCGCGAAGGCCGAGGCGACGGGCGGGAAGCTGAAGGAGATGCGGCTGTTCCACTGGTCCATCACCTATGTGTCGCTGCTGTTCGTGGCGGTCGCGGTGGACCCCTTCCTGCGCTGACACCGCCGAGTCCTCATCGCCGGATCGCCGAACGGCCGGGGTGCGTGGTCAACACCACGCACCCCGGCCGTCGCCGTTCGTTCTACCCGTCGGTAGCATCCTGGCCATGGCAGACACCAAGCAGGTTGACGAGACCGCCGACGCCAAGCAGGCCGCTAAGGCCGAGCGCAAGGCGGCCCGGCTCGCCAAGCAGATCAGCGCCTTCGCCAAGCAGCACGGCGGGGCGGAGGGCCAGATCGCGTACATCGGCGAGCGTGGCGCCCGGATCGTCCTGGTCGGCGACGACGGCGGCTGGGGCGACCTGGTGGCCCCCTCGGTCGCCGTCGCCGAGCTGGCCGTCGGGAAGGCCGGCATCACCGTCCACGAGACCTTCGACGGCGAGTTCGCGGCGAAGGTGAAGACGGGGCCGTACGAGTGGACGCGGATGGCCGGGATCCAGGTCGGCGGACCGAAGAACGGCTGAGCAGCAACAACCTGACACCCCGGTCACCCGTTAGGACCCGTAGGAAGTACGTGGTCCATCCCCCGGGGAGTCCGGATGATCGAAACGCCGTCCTTGGTGGACCAGTACTGCCACGGCGTCCTGAGAACGGAGCTGGGTCTCGGTACCTTCGAGGCCCAGTTGGCCCGCACCGAGGGCCCGCCCGCCCCGGGCACGACGCTGTTCGACACCCAGACCGGGTTCGCGGTACGCCGCTGGTGCCCCCCGCTCCTCGGCCTGGAACCGCACGCGCCCCCCGCCCGTTATCTCGCCCGGCGTCGTGAACTCGGCGTACTGGAAGCGGGCCGCCGGCTGCTGCGCGGCAGCGGCATCACGACGTACCTGGTCGACACGGGCCTGCCCGGCGACCTCACCGGACCGGGCGAGCTCGCCTCGGCCGGCGCCGCCGAGGCGCGGGAGATCGTGCGCCTGGAACCCCTCGCCGAGCAGGTCGCCGACACCTCCGGCACCGTCGAGTCCTTCCTCGCCAACCTCGCCGAGTCGGTCCACGGGGCCGCCGCGAACGCCGTGGCCTTCACCTCCGTCGCGGGGGTCAGGCACGGCCTCGCCCTGGCGCCCGAGCCGCCCGGGCCGGGGGAGGTGCGGGGCGCGGCGGGCCGCTGGCTGGCGGGCCGCAGGGTCGGCGGCGAGCTGAGCGACCCGGTGCTGCTGCGCCATCTGCTGTGGATCGCCGTCGCCTCCGGGCTGCCCCTCCAACTGCACGCGGGACTCGGTGAGCCGGGGGCGCGCGTCGACCGCACGGATCCGGTCCTGCTGACGGACTTCGTGCGGGCCACGGCCGGCCTCGGCACCGACCTCGTCCTGCTGCACGGCTACCCCTACCACCGGCACGCCGCCCACCTCGCGGGCGCCTTCCCGCACGTGTACGCCGACTCCGGCGCCGCGCTCGTACGGACCGGCGCGCGAGCCGCGACGATCCTCGCGGAGATCCTGGAGCTGGCCCCCTTCGGCAAGATCCTCTTCTCCAGCGGCGCCGGGGGGCTGCCCGAGCTGCACGTGGTCGGGGCGCGGCTGTTCCGCGAGGCACTGGCGCGGGTGCTCGGCGGCTGGGTCGCGGAGGGCGCGTGGTCGCAGACGGACGCGCAACGCGTGGCGGGACTGATCGCGGCGGGCAACGCGCGCCGGGTGTACGGGCTCGGCTGAGGTGGACAGACTGGGCGCATGACCAGCCGCCGTACGGAAGCCCTACTGGACCGATTCCTCGCCTGCCTGGAGGCCCTGGACCCCGTCGCCGTGTGGGCCCACGGTTCGCTCGGCGGGGGCGACTACCAGGAGGGCCGCAGCGACCTGGACCTCATCGCGGTCCTGGCGGGCCCCGTCACACCGCGCACGGTGTGGCACCTGGCCCGGTTGCACGCCCGCCTGCGGAACGATCCGCTCGCCCCGCTGCTGCACTGCACCTATCTCACCCCCGACCGGACGGCCGACCCGGAGCGGCGGCACCTGACCTGGGCGCACAGCCAACTGTTCCGGCGGACGGTCACCCCGGTGACCCGGCGCGAACTGCACGAGTTCGGCCGGGTGCTGTACGGGAAGCCGCCGGGCGCGCTCCTGCCGCCCGTGCCGGACCGCGCACTCGGCGAGTTCGTCATCCGCGACCAGCGGGACTTCTGGCGGCCCGCCGTCGACCGGGCCCACCTGTGGCGTCGGACCGTCTGGGTCGACCTGGGGCTGCTGACCTTCGCGCGGGCGACCGTGACCGTGCGGGACGGCCGGCTGATCTCCAAGCGCCAGGCCCTCGACGAGCTGTCCGCGCTGGGGGCGCCGTCGGAGGTCGTGGCGGACATCGCGCGCCGGCGCTACGACGAGGGGGACGGGCCGGCCGACGAAGGGTGGTCCGCCCGCCGGGCCGAGCTGACCCGGGACTACCTCGGGCCCGCGATCGACGGGCTGGTCACCTCGTACGCGTGAGCCACGGGTGACTCACGCGCGCGTGCCGACCGTCGCCTCGGCCGCCGGGCTCGGCAGGTCGATCGTCGTGCCGGGGCGCTCGCGCAGCGCCAGCAGCACGCGCAGCACCGCGATCCACACCAGGCAGGAGCCGAACATGTGCAGCCCGACCAGAATCTCGGGCAGGTCCGTGAAGTACTGGACGTAGCCGATGACACCCTGTCCGAGCAGCACCAGGAACAGGTCCCGGGTGCGGTCCAGCGGGTTCTTCGGCGCGTCCACCGCCCTGAGGATGAACCACAGGGCGAAGGTCAGTGTCACCACGATCCAGGCGAGCACGGCGTGCAGTTTGGCGACCGTCTCCCAGTCCAGCGGCATCCGTTCGACCTCGCTGGAGTCGCCGGCGTGCGGGCCCGCGCCGGTCACCACCGTGCCGACGCCGATCAGCAGCGTCGAGGCGACGACCAGGAACCACACCAGCTGCTGCACGGGCTTGCCGACCAGCGGCCGGGGCTCCCCGTCGCCCTCCCGGGCGCGCTGCCACATCACCGCGGCGACCGCGAGCAGTGCCGTGGCGGCCAGGAAGTGCGCCGCGACCGTGTAGGGGTTGAGGCCGACGAGCACCACGATCCCGCCGAGCACGGCGTTGCTCATCACCAGCCAGAACTGCGCCCAGCCCAGTCGGGTCAGGCTCCGCCGGTACGGCTTCTCGGAGCGCGCGGCGATGATCGCCCAGCCGACGGCCGCGCACAGCACGTACGTCAGCATGCGGTTGCCGAACTCGATGGCGCCGTGGAAGCCCATCGCGCCGGTCGCGGTGAGCGAGTCGTCGGTGCACTTGGGCCAGGTCGGGCAGCCCAGGCCGGAGCCCGTGAGCCGGACGGCACCGCCGGTGACCACGATGACCACCGACATCACGAGCGGGTACAACGCCGCCCGCTGAACGGTCCGGCGGGTGGGGGTCCAGCGTTCGGCGATGAAGGCGAGCGGGTTGCGCACGGCGGCTACGGCGTCGGCACGGGTCACGTTTGGCACGCGCCCCATCGTAGGCGCCCGCTTGTGCACGCGTTCACGAGGGTCCCCCCGGGTCCGCGCGGCCGGCTACTCCCAGCGGAAGAACCGGCCGGCCGCCGCGAGTCCCACGACCGCCCACACCGCCAGGATCCCCAGGTCGCCCCAGGGCATGCCCGCGCCGTGCCGGAGCACGTCCCGCAGCCCGTCCGAGAGGGCCGAGACGGGCAGCAGACCGAGCACGTCCTGGGCACCGGGCGGGAACTTGTCGAGCGGGACGATCACCCCGCCGCCCACCAGCAGCAGCAGGAAGACCAGGTTGGCCGCGGCCAGCGTCGCCTCCGCCTTGAAGGTGCCCGCCATCAGCAGGCCGAGGCCCGAGAAGGCGGCCGTGCCCAGGATCAGGAGGAGCAGGACGGCCGCCGGGTTGCCGTGCGGGTTCCAGCCGAGGGCGAAGGCGATCGCCGTCAGAAGGATCACCTGGAGGACCTCCGTGACCAGCACCGACAGCGTCTTCGCCGCCATCAGGCCCCAGCGGGGGAGGGGAGAGGCGGCGAGCCGCTTCAGTACCCCGTAGCGGCGTTCGAAGCCGGTCGCGATGGCCTGGCCGGTGAAGGCCGTCGACACCACGGCGAGCGCGAGGATGCCGGGCGTGAGGAAGTCCACCGCCTCGCCCGCGCCGGTGTCGACGATGTCCACGGTGCTGAACAGCACCAGCAGCAGGGTGGGAATCACGACGGTGAGCAGCAGCTGCTCGCCGTTGCGCAGGAGCATCTTCGTCTCCAGCACCGCCTGGGCCGCGATCATGCGGGGCAGCGGAGCCGCGCCGGGCCGGGGGGTGTAGGTACCCGTGGCGGTCATCAGCGCAGCTCCTTGCCGGTCAGTTCGAGACTGTGTCCTCCCGGGGGGCGACCCCCGGACCCCCAGCAGGTCCGTGTGCGAGCCGGGATCATCAGCGCAGCTCCTTGCCGGTCAGTTCGAGGAAGACGTCCTCCAGGGTGTGCCGTTCGACCGAGATCCGGTCCGGCATCACGCCGTGCTGCGCGCACCACGAGGTGACCGTCGCCAGCAGCTGCGGGTCGACCTTGCCCATCACCCGGTAGGAGCCGGGGGTCAGCTCGTCGGCCGAGCTGTCGGCGGGCAGGGCCTTGAGCAGGGAGGTCACGTCGAGGCCGGGGCGGCCGGTGAAGCGCAGGGTGTTCTCGGCGCCGCCGCGGCACAGCTCCTCGGGGGAACCCTGGGCGATGACCCGGCCCGCGTCGATGATCGCGACGTCGTCGGCGAGCTGCTCGGCCTCGTCCATGTAGTGGGTGGTCAGGATGACGGAGACGCCGTCCGCTCGCAGGTCCCGGACGAGTTCCCAGGTGGCGCGGCGGGCCTGCGGGTCGAGGCCGGCCGTCGGCTCGTCCAGGAACACCAGCTCCGGGCGGCCGACGACGGCCATCGCCAGCGCGAGCCGCTGCTGCTGGCCGCCGGAGAGACGGCGGTAGGTCGTCCGGCCGCAGGAGCCGAGGCCGAGGCGCTCGACGAGGGCGTCGACGTCCAGGGGGTGGGCGTGCAGCCCGGCCACGTGCCGGAGCATCTCGTCGGCCCGGGCGCCGGAGTACACGCCTCCCGACTGGAGCATCACGCCTATCCGGGGGCGCAGGTCGGCGGCCTGTCTCTGCGGATCGAGGCCGAGGACGCGCACCGTGCCCTCGTCCGGCCTGCGGTATCCCTCGCAGGTCTCGACGGTGGTCGTCTTGCCGGCGCCGTTGGGTCCGAGGACGGCGGTGACGCCCGCCCGGGCCGTCAGGTCGAGGCCGTTCACCGCGGTCTTCGTCCCGTACCGCTTCACCAGGGCCTCGACCCGGACGACAGGCTCACTTCGCATGGCTCAAGAGTCTAGGTTCGCGGGTGGGGGCTCGGACCGGGGGGTGCGGGAACCGGCCGGACGCTTCGGCGGCGGGGGCCGGCGGAGGGCGGGCCGCCTCAGAGTTCCTCCTCGCGGGAGCGGTGCAGCGGCAGCCACCGCTGCGCGTAGGCCACCGCGTCCGCGACCGGAAACAGCCGCACGTCGGCCGCCCCGACGGTGCCCCGTACCACGTCACGGTCGCGTTCGAAGTCGTGGCCCAGCTCGTCGAAGCGATCGGAGTCGATCGACACCTCGGTCACGACCTCCCACGTCCCGCCGGGCCCCGGCCGGCCCACCCCGACGAGCGGGGCCGGGATCCGGTACTCGGCCAGGTGGAAGCTGGTGCAGGTGGCGTAGCCGGCGCCGAGCAGCAGGACCCGTGCCCCCGCCTTCTCCAGCCGGGCCAGCGGGCTGTGCTCGCCGAGCCGGCAGTCGGGAGCATGCCCCTCGACCAGCTCCGCGGCCCTGGCCCCGAGCGCCGCGAACGAGGTCTGCGGGTGGGCGCTGCGCAGGGCGCCGGGCCAGGTGCGGACCGTCTCCGGGATCACGCCCACGCCCAGTGCGGGAGTGATCAGGGGGTCGTAGGCGGGCATGGTCGCCCGGATCCGCTCCCACCACTGCGCGGGGACCGGCGGATTGCTCCACAGGGCCGGGTCGGAGAGGTCGCCGGACTGGGTGGGGACCACGAGAGTGCCGTCCGGGCCGATCGCGTCGAGCAGTCCCCTGACGACCGCGACGGCGCCTCCGCACACCCAGCCGAGCGAACTGAGCGAGGAGTGCACGAGGAGGATTTCTCCGGGTTCGACACCCAGCGCGCGAAGCTCCGCGGCGAGGGTGTCACGGGTGACAAGTGGGCCGGTGGGAGGGGGTGTGGGCATGGTCCGGCAGTGTCCTGGAAGGGGGCCGCGGAGACCAGTGGTTTTATCGCAGCATCGCCCTCGGTTGATCGATCAAAGATCGTTTCCGCAGGTCAGATTAGGTTTACCTAAGTGACGCAGGGCACCGTCCGCCGATCCGGACGCGGCTTGCCTGTGTCTGAGGAATTACGCAACAATGGCGTTGTGAAATACGTCGGCGAGGCTCGGGAGACCCCCACGGGGACCCCCCAGGAGGAGATCGCGACCGGTGAGCGCTCGACGCGCAACCGGGTCGCGCGGTCCATCCTGGACCACGGGCCGTCGACCGTCGCAGAGCTGGCCGGCCGGCTGGGCCTCACCCAGGCCGCCGTACGCCGCCACCTCGACGCGCTGGTCGCCGACGACGTCGTGGCAGCCCGCGAGCAGCGGGTGTACGGAACACGGACGCGCGGGCGCCCCGCCAAGGCCTTCGCCCTGACCGACTGCGGCCGTGACGCCTTCGACCAGTCCTACGACAAGCTCGCCGCCGACGCCCTGAGCTGGATCCAGGAGCGCTTCGGCGGGGACGAGGCCGTCGTCGCCTTCGCCCGCGCGCGGATCGCCGAACAGGCCGCCGGGTACCGCGCGGCGATCGAGGCGGCCGCTCCCGAAGAGCGGACCGAAGCCCTGGCCAAGGCCCTGAGCGCGGACGGGTACGCTGCTACGGCGCGCAGCGCACCGGTCGGCGAGCAGCTGTGCCAGCACCACTGCCCCGTCGCCCATGTCGCCGAGAAGTTCCCGCAGCTCTGCGAGGCGGAGACAGAGATCTTCTCCCAGCTGCTCGGGACGCACGTCCAGCGACTGGCGACCATCGCGCACGGCGACGGCGTCTGCACGACGTTCATCCCCAGAGTTTCCACAGCCACCCCCAACGCATCTGCAAGCACGGCCGGGAGGAACCCCGCATGACTCTCCCCACGGAGACTGCCCACCCCGAACTCGAGGGCCTGGGTAAGTACGAATACGGCTGGGCCGACTCCGACACGGCCGGCGCCTCTGCGAAGCGCGGTATCAACGAGGACGTCGTCCGGGACATCTCGGCCAAGAAGTCCGAGCCCGAGTGGATGACGAAGCTGCGCCTCAAGGGCCTCAGGCTCTTCGGCAAGAAGCCCATGCCCAACTGGGGCTCGGACCTCTCGGGCATCGACTTCGACAACATCAAGTACTTCGTGCGCTCCACGGAGAAGCAGGCGGAGTCCTGGGAGGACCTGCCCGAGGACATCAAGAACACGTACGACAGGCTCGGCATCCCCGAGGCGGAGAAGCAGCGCCTCGTCGCCGGTGTCGCGGCCCAGTACGAGTCCGAGGTCGTCTACCACCAGATCCGTGAGGACCTGGAGGAGCAGGGCGTCATCTTCCTCGACACCGACACCGCGCTCAAGGAGCACCCGGAGCTCTTCAAGGAGTACTTCGGCACCGTCATCCCGGTCGGCGACAACAAGTTCGCGTCGCTGAACACCGCGGTGTGGTCCGGCGGATCCTTCATCTACGTGCCGAAGGGCGTGCACGTGGAGATCCCGCTCCAGGCCTACTTCCGTATCAACACGGAGAACATGGGCCAGTTCGAGCGGACCCTGATCATCGTCGACGAGGGCGCCTACGTGCACTACGTCGAGGGTTGTACGGCCCCGATCTACAAGTCGGACTCGCTGCACAGCGCCGTGGTCGAGATCATCGTCAAGAAGAACGCCCGCTGCCGTTACACGACCATCCAGAACTGGTCGAACAACGTCTACAACCTGGTCACCAAGCGCGCCGTGGCGTACGAGGGCGCGACCATGGAGTGGATCGACGGCAACATCGGCTCCAAGGTGACGATGAAGTACCCGGCCGTCTACCTGATGGGCGAGCACGCCAAGGGCGAGACCCTCTCCATCGCCTTCGCGGGCGAGGGCCAGCACCAGGACGCCGGCTCCAAGATGGTCCACATGGCGCCGAACACCTCGTCCAACATCGTGTCGAAGTCCGTGGCGCGCGGCGGCGGCCGGACGTCCTACCGCGGTCTCGTCGAGATCGGCGAGGGCGCCCACGGCTCCAAGTCCAACGTGCTGTGCGACGCGCTGCTCGTCGACACCATCTCCCGCTCCGACACGTACCCCTACGTGGACGTCCGCGAGGACGACGTGTCCATGGGCCACGAGGCCACCGTCTCCAAGGTCAGCGACGACCAGCTCTTCTACCTGATGAGCCGGGGCATGACCGAGTTCGAGGCGATGGCGATGATCGTGCGCGGCTTCGTCGAGCCCATCGCGAAGGAACTGCCCATGGAGTACGCCCTCGAGCTCAACCGGCTGATCGAGCTCCAGATGGAGGGCGCGGTCGGTTAAGCGACCGCCGTCCCCGTAGCCACTCACGCAAGAAAGCGAGCAGACCGACAGCCATGGCTGAGGCTCAGAACATCCCCGTGGGCTCCACCACCGCGGGCCAGATCGCGGTGGCCGCCGAGTCGACCGTCGCCACGCGCATGAGCGCGCCCGCCTCCTTCGACGTGGCGGACTTCCCGGTCCCGCACGGTCGCGAGGAGGAGTGGCGGTTCACGCCGCTGGAGCGGCTGCGCGGGCTGCACGACGGCACCGCCGTCGCGACCGGCGAGGGCGTGAAGGTCGCCGTCGAGGCGCCCGAGGGCGTCACCGTCGAACTCGTGGACCGCGACGACCCGCGCCTCGGGAAGGCGGGCACCCCGGTGGACCGGGTCGCCGCCCAGGCGTACTCCGCGTTCGAGAAGGCCGGCGTGGTCACCGTCCCCAAGGAGACGGTGCTCACCGAGCCGATCCGCATCGCGGTGCACGGCGAGGGCGGGGTCTCCTACGGCCACCAGGTCATCGAGCTGGGCGCCTTCGCCGAGGCCGTCGTCGTCATCGACCACACCGGTGACGCGGTGCTCGCCGCCAACGTCGACTACGTCCTCGGGGACGGCGCGAAGCTGACCGTCGTCTCCGTCCAGGACTGGGACGACAAGGCCGTGCACGTGGCCCAGCACAACGCCCTCGTCGGCCGCGACGCGACCTTCAAGTCGGTCGTGGTGACCTTCGGCGGCGACCTCGTCCGCCTCCACCCGCGCGTGGCGTACGCCGGCCCCGGCGCCGAGGCCGAGCTGTTCGGTCTGTACTTCACGGACGCCGGTCAGCACCAGGAGCACCGCCTCCTGGTCGACCACAACGTCCCGCACTGCAAGTCCAACGTCGTCTACAAGGGCGCGCTCCAGGGCGAGGGCGCGCACGCCGTGTGGATCGGCGACGTGCTCATCGAGGCCAAGGCCGAGGGCACGGACACCTACGAGATGAACCGCAACCTGGTCCTCACGGACGGCGCGCGGGTCGACTCGGTGCCGAACCTGGAGATCGAGACCGGCGAGATCGTCGGTGCCGGACACGCCTCCGCCACCGGCCGTTTCGACGACGAGCAGCTCTTCTACCTGATGGCCCGCGGCATCCCGGCCGACGAGGCCCGTCGCCTGGTGGTCCGCGGCTTCTTCGCCGAGCTGGTCCAGCAGATCGGTGTCGACGACATCGAGGAGCGCCTGCTCGCCAGGATCGAGACCGAGCTGGAGGCCACCGTCTGATGGCCTACGACCGTGCTCGATTCATTCGGGCCTGCGGGCTGAGCGAGCTGGAAGAGGACACCCCGACGCGGGTGGAACTCGACGGCACGCCGGTCTCGGTCGTCCGTACCGAGGGGGAGGTGTTCGCCATCCACGACATCTGCTCCCACGCGAACGTCTCGCTCTCCGAGGGCGAGGTGGAGGACTGTCAGATCGAGTGCTGGCTGCACGGCTCCAGCTTCGACCTCCGCACCGGCAAGCCGTCCGGCCTTCCCGCGACGCGCCCCGTCCCCGTATACCCCGTAAAGATCGAAGGGGACGACGTGCTCGTCTCCCTCACCCAGGAGTCCTGAGGCACCCATGGCAACGCTTGAAATCCGAGACCTGCACGTCACCGTCGAGGCCGACAACGCCACGAAGGAGATCCTCAAGGGCGTCGACCTCACCGTGAAGCAGGGCGAGACGCACGCCATCATGGGCCCGAACGGCTCCGGCAAGTCGACCCTCGCCTACTCGCTCGCGGGCCACCCGAAGTACACGATCACGGGCGGCACCGTGCTGCTCGACGGCGAGGACGTCCTGGAGATGTCCGTCGACGAGCGCGCCCGCGCGGGCCTGTTCCTCGCCATGCAGTACCCGGTCGAGGTCCCCGGCGTCTCCGTGTCGAACTTCCTGCGCACCTCCGCCACCGCCATCCGCGGCGAGGCCCCCAAGCTGCGCACCTGGGTGAAGGAGGTCAAGGAGGCCATGGAGCGTCTCCACATGGACACCTCCTTCGCCGAGCGCAACGTCAACGAGGGCTTCTCCGGCGGTGAGAAGAAGCGCCACGAGATCCTCCAGCTGGAGCTGCTCCGGCCGAAGGTCGCGATCCTCGACGAGACGGACTCCGGTCTGGACGTCGACGCCCTTCGTATCGTCTCCGAGGGCGTCAACCGAGTCCGCGAGACCGGCGAGGTCGGCACCCTGCTGATCACGCACTACACGCGCATCCTGCGCTACATCAAGCCCGACTTCGTCCACGTCTTCTCGGCCGGCCGCATCGTCGAGTCCGGCGGTGCCGAGCTCGCCGACAAGCTGGAGAACGAGGGCTACGAGGCATACACGAAGGGTGGCGTATCCGCGTGACGCAGCTGCCGGGCCTCCTCGACACCGAGGCGATCCGCAAGGACTTCCCCATCCTGGACCGGCAGGTCCACGACGGCAGGAAGCTCGTGTACCTGGACAACGCGGCGACCTCGCAGAAGCCGCGCCAGGTGCTGGACGCCCTGAACGAGTACTACGAGCGCTACAACGCCAACGTCCACCGCGGTGTGCATGTGCTCGCCGAGGAGGCCACGGCGCTGTACGAGGGCGCGCGCGACAAGGTCGCCGCGTTCATCAACGCGCCGAGCCGCGACGAGGTGATCTTCACCAAGAACGCCTCCGAGTCGCTCAACCTCGTGGCGAACATGCTGGGCTGGGCCGACGAGCCCTACCGCGTGGACCACGAGACCGAGATCGTCATCACCGAGATGGAGCACCACTCCAACATCGTCCCGTGGCAGCTGCTGTCGCAGCGCACCGGCGCGAAGCTGAAGTGGTTCGGCCTGACCGACGACGGCCGGCTCGACCTCTCCAACATCGACGAGATCATCACCGAGAAGACGAAGATCGTCTCCTTCGTGCTGGTGTCGAACATCCTCGGCACCGTGAACCCGGTCGAGGCGATAGTGCGCCGTGCGCAGGAGGTCGGGGCCCTGGTCCTGATCGACGCCTCGCAGGCCGCGCCGCACATGCCGATGGACGTGCAGGCCCTCCAGGCCGACTTCGTCGCCTTCACCGGCCACAAGATGTGCGGCCCGACCGGCATCGGCGTCCTCTGGGGCCGCCAGGAGCTGCTCGAGGACCTCCCCCCGTTCCTCGGCGGCGGCGAGATGATCGAGACGGTGTCGATGCACTCGTCGACGTACGCCCCGGCACCCCACAAGTTCGAGGCGGGCACCCCGCCGATCGCGCAGGCGGTCGGTCTGGGCGCGGCCATCGACTACCTGTCCGCGATCGGCATGGACAAGATCCTCGCCCATGAGCACGCGATCACCGAGTACGCGGTGCGTCGTCTGACCGAGGTCCCCGACCTGCGGATCATCGGCCCGGCGACGGCCGAGGACCGGGGCGCGGCGATCTCCTTCACGCTCGGCGACATCCACCCGCACGACGTGGGCCAGGTGCTGGACGAGCAGGGCATCGCGGTCCGGGTGGGTCACCACTGCGCCCGGCCCGTCTGCCTGCGCTACGGAATTCCCGCGACCACGCGAGCGTCGTTCTATCTGTACTCCACGCCGGCCGAGATCGACGCTCTGGTCGACGGTCTGGAGCATGTACGGAACTTCTTCGGCTGAGGGGCGTGAGCTGAGACCGTGAAGCTGGACTCGATGTACCAGGAAGTCATCCTGGATCACTACAAGCACCCGCACGGGCGTGGGCTGCGCGACGGCGACGCCGAGGTGCACCATGTGAACCCGACCTGCGGCGACGAGATCACCCTCCGTGTGAAGTACGACGGCACGAGGATCGAGGACGTCAGCTACGAGGGCCAGGGCTGCTCCATCAGCCAGGCAAGCGCGTCCGTCCTGAACGACCTGCTGGTCGGCAAGGATCTGGCGGAGGCGCAGAAGATCCAGGAGACCTTCCTGGAGCTGATGCAGTCCAAGGGCAGGATCGAGCCCGACGACGCGATGGAGGAGGTGCTGGAGGACGCGGTCGCGTTCGCCGGTGTCTCCAAGTACCCGGCCCGGGTCAAGTGCGCCCTCCTCAGCTGGATGGCGTGGAAGGACGCGACGGCCCAAGCCCTGGGCGGAGCCGACGCCGAAAGGAAGACGGCATGAGCGAGACCCTTGAGATGAAGCCGGCCTCCGAAGAGGAAGTCCGCGAGGCGCTGTACGACGTCGTCGACCCCGAACTGGGCATCGACGTCGTCAACCTCGGACTGATCTACGGCATCCACATCGACGACGCGAACATCGCGACGATCGACATGACCCTGACCTCGGCGGCCTGCCCGCTGACGGACGTGATCGAGGACCAGGCGAAGTCCGCCACGGACGGCCTGGTCAACGAGCTGCGCATCAACTGGGTCTGGATGCCGCCGTGGGGCCCGGACAAGATCACGGACGACGGCCGCGAGCAGCTGCGCGCGCTCGGGTTCAACGTCTGAGATCCGTCGGGGATCCCGCCTGAGATCTTCCCCGGCATACGAAAGCGGCGGCACCCACCGGGTGCCGCCGCTTTCGTATGTGCTCAGGCCAGGCCCTCCACCAGGTTGAACGAGAAGTCCTCGCGGTAGTTGGAGCCGTAGCCGTACGCTTCCAGGCGCAGTGCGAAGTTCTTGTGGCGCAGGAAACGGCCGGGGTAGTTCACCGACTCCAGCATGACCACGCCGGAGGCGTAGGAGGAGGGGACGGCACAGAAGGTGGCGTCCTGCTTGAAGAGGGCCGAGCCGTCGTTGCGCTCGGCGCGCAGGACGAAGTCGCGGTGTCGCAGGTAGGTGCCGTCCGCCGTGACGAAGGTGGAGCAGGAGCTGTCGGCCAGGCCCTTCACCACGGTGAAGGTGGAGTCCGCACGGGACTCCGAGCCGCCGACCCGATCGAGTTTCACCAGACCGCCGCTCACATGCCAGTAGCGGTCCGGGTAGTTGACCGAGCGGACCGAGCGCCGGGTGGCGGCCGGCTCGGGGGCGGACGGCTTCGTCGTCGACGACGCGGACGGCGCGGCCGGGGCGTGTGGCGTCGAACTGCCCTGCGCCTCGGGGGAGGAGGAGGTCTTCGGCGACGCGGACGCGGTCGTGCTCTTCTTCCCCGTCGGTGTCGGCGACCCGCTCGCGGAGGGGGTCGCGAAGGAGATCAGGCCGCCCTCCGTCTCCTCGTCCGACAGCGTCTGTCCCTGACGGGCCTCCGACTTGTCGTCAACAGGCTTGTCGTTCAAGGCGATTGCGGTCACGCACGCCACGATGGTGGCCACGGCGAGACCGCCGGCCAGCCAGAGGCGCCGTGTTCCGGGTGCCCGGGAGGTGTCCGGGGCCCAGCCGTTCTCCCAGGGCTGTTCCTGAGAGGGCCGGGACTTGTTGTCTGGCATGCGCTGTTCCTCCAGCGGCGTTCCCTGACGGCGGCCGCGGCTGCGATGACCCGGTGTGTGAACGGTGAAACAGTAGTGGAACCTGCGGCTCAGGTTCAGCCGTTTGGGTGAGCGCTTTCCATAACGCTTTCGACTCCACATCGACAACACTTCCGGCTTCGCGCCGACTTGGGACGACTTGGGCTGGAGGCGGGGCTGGAGGCGAGGGTGGAGGTGGCGGGGGGAAGGGGCATCGGAGAGTCGGGCGGGAGCCGGGTGCGCATCGATGTGTACGGTCGTACGCATCGTTGTGTACGCTTGTACGCATGGGATATCTGACGCTCGCCGGCGCCATCGCCGCCGAGGTGGCCGCGACGACGGCCATGAAGTACAGCGAAGGCTTCAGCAGGCTCTGGCCCTCGCTGCTGACGGCCGCCGGCTATGTCGTCTCCTTCCTGCTCCTCGCGCAGACCCTCAAGACCGTCGGCATCGGCACGGCGTACGCGATCTGGGCCGGGGTCGGTACCGCGGTCATCGCCGTCATAGGACTGGCCCTGTTCGGGGAGTCCCTGACGCCCACCAAGACCGTCGGCATCCTGCTGATCGTCGGGGGAGTGGTCGTACTGAACCTGGGAGGTGCGCACTGATGCCCCGGCGCCACGACCCCGAGCGGCGGCAGCGGATCATCGACGCGGCGATCCGGGTCGTCGGGGCGAAGGGACTGGCCGGACTGAGCCACCGCTCGGCCGCCGCCGAGGCGGACGTGCCCCTCGGTTCCACCACCTACCACTTCGCCACCCTCGACGAACTGATGATCGCCGCCCTGCGGCAGGCCAACGAGGGCTTCGCCAAGGCGATCGCGGCGCACGGCGGGCTGACGGACACCCGCCTCGACCTGCCCGCCGAACTGGCCGGACTGCTCGGCGAATGGCTGGCCGGCGAGCGTACCGGCGTCGAGCTGGAGTACGAGCTGTACCTGGCCGCCCTGCGACGGCCCGCGCTGCGCCCCGTCGCCGCCGAGTGGGCCGAGGACCTCGCCACCCTCCTCGCCGGGCACGTCGACCCCCTCACCGCACGCGCGTTGGTCGCGCTGATGGACGGGATCTGTCTCCAGGTGCTGCTGACGGACGCGCCCTACGACGAGGAGTACGCGCGGGAAGCGCTGACCCGGCTCATCCCCGTGCGCTGACCCGGCTCATCCCCGTGCGTGCTGAGCCGGCCCATCCCCGCCTCCCCCCCCCGGAACCCCACCGCTACTCCTGGTTCCGCTCCGGGTGGGCGTCCTCGCCCAGGCGCCGGACGACACCGAGCGCCTCCTCGACGCTCCCCGCCACGTCCGTCACCGGATACTGCACATGCCGGACGACCCGCTCCCGGTCCACGACGAGGGTCAGCCGTTTCAGCCGGCTCGCCCCCGCCGCCCGGAACGTCGGCAGCCGCAGCGCGGTGATCAACGTCAACTCGGCATCGGACAGCAGGGGAAAGCCCAGCCGCTCCTCCTGCGCGAACGCGCGCTGCTCGTCCGGGCGTTGGGTGGACACCCCGTGCACCGCCGCGCCCGCCGCACGGAACCCGGCGAGCCGGTCGCGGTAGGTGCGGGACTCCAGCGTGCAGCCCGGGGTGCCCGGGATCTCCGCCCAGCCCGGTGGGTAGGCGTCGGGGCGGGCGTAGGCGCCGGGGAAGCAGTAGAGAACGGTGTGGGACGCGTCGTCGGAGACCGGATCGCGCGGCGAGCCCTGGTCGTCGACCAGCCGGAGCGCGGGCAGCCGGGTGCCCGTCAGCGCGTGCACGCGCCGGGCCTCCGCGGACGCCTGCTCGGCCGTGGCCGTGGTGCCGCCGTCACCCAGGACCCAGGCGTCGCCCCAGTCCTGGAGGGCGACCAGGACGGGCAGCAGGGCCCGGCCGCGCGGGGTGAGGCGGTACTCGTGGCGCACCGGGCGCTCCTGGTACGGCACCCGCGCGAGCACCTCGGCCTCGACGAGAAGCCGCAGCCGCTCGGTCAACACCTTCCGGGACAGGCCGAGTTCACGCTGGAGCTCGTCGAAGCGGTGCACTCCGCGCGCGGTGTCGCGGACGATCAGCAGGGTCCACCAGTCCCCGACGACGTCCAGTGCCTGCGCGATGGCGCAGCCGGAATCCTCCAGGCTCGTCCTGCGGGCCATGGGCCTCCTCCCGTCGTCTGACGGCCATGCTGACACAGTTGGTTCCCAAGAGAAACTCACCAGGTCGGCGGGGGCGCGCGGCCCGCGTCCTGAGACACCGCTGTGCGGGTTGGCCTCTGCGGCCCCCCGCCGGTTAGGTTGCCCTCATGACCGACACGACTGTTCCCCGCACCACCGGCGCCGCGGCCGCCGGCCTCGCCACGATCGCCGCCGACGGCACTGTTCTCGACACCTGGTTCCCCGCGCCCGCGCTCGTCGCCGAGCCCGGCCCGTCCGGCACCGAGCGCCTGTCCGCCGAGAAGGCCGTGGAGCTGCTCGGCGAGGGTGCGGCGAAGGCCGTCGGTCCGGACGCCCGCCGGGGCGTCGAGGTGGTCGCGGTCCGCACGGTCATCGCCTCGCTCGACGACAAGCCGCTCGACGCGCACGATGTCTACCTGCGCCTGCACCTGCTCTCCCACCGGCTCGTGAAGCCGCACGGGCAGAGCCTGGACGGCATGTTCGGCCACCTCGCGAACGTCGCCTGGACCTCGCTCGGCCCCGTCGCCGTGGACGACGTGGAGAAGGTCCGCCTGAACGCTCGCGCGCAGGGCCTGCACCTCCAGGTCACGTCCATCGACAAGTTCCCGCGCATGACGGACTACGTCGCACCGAAGGGCGTCCGGATCGCCGACGCCGACCGGGTCCGCCTCGGCGCCCACCTCGCCGAGGGCACCACGGTCATGCACGAGGGCTTCGTCAACTTCAACGCGGGCACCCTCGGCACCTCGATGGTCGAGGGCCGCATCTCCGCGGGCGTCATCGTCGGTGACGGCTCGGACATCGGCGGCGGCGCCTCCACGATGGGCACGCTGTCCGGCGGCGGCAACGTGATCATCGCCATCGGCGAGCGCTGCCTCATCGGCGCCGAGGCGGGCGTCGGCATCGCCCTCGGCGACGAGTGCGTGGTCGAGGCCGGCCTGTACGTCACCGCGGGCACCCGGGTCACCATGCCCGACGGCCAGATCGTCAAGGCCCGCGACCTCTCCGGCGCCTCGAACATCCTCTTCCGCCGCAACTCGGTCACCGGCGCGGTCGAGGCCCGCCCGAACAACGCGGTATGGGGCGGCCTGAACGAAATCCTGCACAGCCACAACTGAGGCACGGCGGCCGTGACGTTCGGCCGTCCACTCGATCACCGCTCTGAACCGCTGCCGAGCTGTCGGCGGTTGTCGGCGTTGGTCATCGTTGAGCGCCCTTCACGGCCCCAGGGCGGACCGGGAGGGCGCTCACCCGCTGGTGCCGTCAGACGTCGTCCTCGACGGCGGCGGCCTTTTCGAGCAGGTCCATGGCGTGGTTGTGGAAGCGGCGTTCGGCGTCGCGGCACGGGGCGTTGAAGAAGGCTCGTTGAGCTTCGGCGAGATCGCAGAGGTCGGTGAGGCGTGCCGGTCCGTTACGAGGCCAGGGCGGCTCTCTCGTCCCGGCCCCCGGACAGGCCGGGGATGCAACCTTTCCCTTCAGAGCTGGCACCCCCGGGCCCGGAATCATGTCCTGGACCGGAAGGGGGCTCCCTCATGCCGGCAGTGCTGCCGCGAATTCGGTCAGGGTGGTGAAGTCCTCCTCGCGTAGGCCGAGTCGGGGGTTCACGTGGTGCAGGAGAGCCGGTGCCGGGTGGTGGGCGGTGACGTAGGCCGTGTCGGCGGGGGACTGTTCGTCGTCCACCCAGGCGAAGGGGCGGCCCGCCGCGTGGGCGACGATCGCCTCCGTCTTCCAGTGGACCCCGTCGGCCCGGTGGGCGAAGAGCGCCTCGCCGAAGTCGACGTACGGTAGCTCGGGCAGTCCCACCACCGGCGCGATCCAGCGGTTGGCCTGAGCCATCCAGGTCGTCGCCCAGCACAGGTCGTAGGGAAGACGGAGCAGCGCGGCGCCGTGCCCCGGGTGCAGCCAGACCCGCAGCGGTCGCTCACGGCCCACGGACGCCCTGATGGTCGTATAGCCCGCCGGTCGCTTCGTGGGCTCGGCGGCGTACGGGTTGAGGGGACCGTCGACGTCGAGGTACAGCAGCGGCCGACTCATGCACTCACCGTACGTCGACACCCCCGGACGCCGGACGCCGATTTTCGCGGGCCGCCGGCCGGTCCTCGGCCGGTGTTCAGGCAGCCGGGTGGGTCACGAGCCGTTCGTAGGCCGCGCGCAGTCCGTCGATCGTCCGGCGGTCGGCGGGCCGCAGCGGTGCCCGGACCGGGCCGGCCGGCAGGCCCAGGTCGCCCAGGAGTCCCTTGGCGGTGACGGTTCCGGGCAGGCCCGAGGCCATCATCGACTCCACCAGTTCCATGGCCTGTTGCTGGAGTCTCGCGGCCTGCGAGGTCTCGCCCGCGTCGAACGCGTCCAGGACGGAACGGAGTCGGTCCGGCACCACGTTCGCGACCGTGCTGACGTAGCCGGCCCCGCCCACCGCGTACAGCGCGAGGTGGTGCTCCTCGCAGCCCGCGTAGTACGCCAACTCGGTGCGGGAGAGCACCTTCTGGGCGCCGAGGAAGTCGTAGGAACAGTCCTTGACCGCGACGATCCGGGGGTGCTCGGCGAGCCGGAGCATGGTGTCCGGCTCGATCCGGGTGCCCGTGCGGCCGGGGATGTCGTACAGCATCACCGGCAGCCCGGAGGCGTCCGCGACCTCCCGGAAGTGCGCCTCCAGGGCCTCCTGCGGAGGCCTGCTGTAGTACGGGCTGACGACGAGCACCCCGTCCGCTCCCGCCTTCTCGGCGGCCCGGGCGAGTTCGAGGGTGTGGCGGGTGTCGGCGGTGCCCACCCCGGCCACGATCGACGCCCGGTCGCCCACCGCCTCCCGTACTGCGGCCACCAGTTCCGCCTTCTCGGTGTCCGACGTGGTCGGCGACTCGCCCGTCGTACCGGACAGCACCAGTCCGTCGCAGCCGGCGGACACCAGCCGGTCGGCGAGCAGCCGCGCACCGTCGAGATCCAGTGCGCCGGTGCCGGTGAACGGCGTGACCATCGCGCAGAGCGCCCGGCCGAATGCCGCGGGACGCGGGGCCGGGGACGGAGTGAGGGCCGGGGCGAGGGGCGGAGTGGGGGTCGGACTCGGGGGTGTGGGGCGAGCTGTCGTCATACGGGTAGTCTCGGGGCCACCAAGGTGAAGCTCTACTTAATTTTTCTACGGGATACCGGTAAGGGTTCCTGTACGGATGTTTCGCCGTCGAGGGGTCGCCGTGGGGTAGCGGGGGGCCGGCCGGGGTACCCGGATGCTCCGGAACCGAGAGGAGGCGGAACGCCGTGACCGGGACCACGGAGATCCGGCCCGTCCGTAACGGACGCCGCAGCAACACACAGCACAGCAATACACACCTCAGCAACGGACACCACAGTGACGGGCACACCGTCGGCGAACTCGTCGGCCGGGCCACCGAACAGCTCTCCCGGCTCGTACGGCAGGAACTGGCCCTCGCCAAACACGAGTTCGCCGAGAAGGGACGGCGTGCCGGGCGCGGCGGAGGTCTGCTCGGCGCCGCGGGCGCGTTCGCGTACGCCGGGCTGCTGGCGCTCGCGGGCACGGGCATCGCCGCCCTCTCGCTGACGCTGCCCCTCTGGGCGGCCGCGCTCATCGTGACGGCGGTGCTCTTCGTGATCGCCGGCGTGCTGGCCGCGGTCGGCCGTGGCCAACTGCGCCGGGCCGCACCGCCCACCCCCGAGGAGACCCTCGGCAGCGTCCGGGCCGACGTCGAGGAGATCAGGGAAAGGGCACACCGATGACGGACAGGACAACGGCCGACCTGCGTCGGCAGATCGAGCGGACCCGGCACCGGCTCGGGGCCACGGTCGAGCAGCTGGCGGCCAGGGCGGACGTCCGCGGCCGCACCCGTACCCGCGCCGCCGACTTCATGGACCGCGCCGGCGCGATGAGCGTACAACTGCGCAGCACGGCGTCCCAGGCGAGCTATCACCTGCAGGAACGGGCCGGGCGAGCGGGGCACGCCGTTCAGGAACACGCGGGACGTGCGGGGCACGCCGTTCAGGAACACGCCGGACGTGCGGGGCACGCCGTTCAGGAACAGGCGGGCCGCGCGGGGCACGCGGCGCAGGCAAGGACGGGCCATGCGGCCCAGGGGCGAGCGGGTCGTGCGCGGCATGCCGCTCAGGACGCCGCCGCCCGCATCGGCCGCAGCGCCCAGGACCACGCGCTGCACGCCCGTCACGACCTCAGGGACAACGCGGCCCGCGCGGGTCGCACCGCGGAGCGCTCGGCGCCCGGTCCGGTCCGCGTACCCGTGCGGTTCGCCCTCCGGCATCCGCGGCCGGTGGTGATCGTGGGCGCGGCGGCGGTGGCACTGGTGGCGGCCGGGGTGATCGGCCGCCGCAGGGCGAAGCAGTAGTCGGTGAAGCGGTAGGAGGGGCGAAGCGGTAGGAGGGGCGAAGCGGTAGGAGGGGCGAAGCGGCAGGGGTCGGAGCGGTAGGTGTGCCGGTCACGAGCGTCGGACGACGCTCGTG
>NZ_JBHVYO010000033.1:0-61065 GCF_042880655.1 Streptomyces sp. NPDC058295 | reverse complement strand
GGGGGGTGGGTGGTTTTGTTCGGCCGCCCCCGCCCGTCGCCCCCCGCTCGCCCCCGCCACACTCAGTGTCGGAGGTGCTCGTCGAGGGCGACTTCCTCGCCGCTACCTAGCCTGTCTCGTGGACCTGGGCAACACCCTCCACCCCACGGGGGTCTGACCCGGACTGCCGGACTGCCGGACTGCCGGACTGCCGGACTGCCGGAACCTGCCGGACTGCCGCGCAGACACACCAGCTCACCGAACACTCGATTCTCCTGGACAAAAAAAGTGTTCGGTGAGACGGTGGACGCATGCTGGACGTGACCGTGATCGAGGACCCCGAGGCCGCCGCCGTCTCCCTGGACCCCATACGCGCCAGGCTGCTCGCCGAGCTGGCGGCCGGACCCGCGTCGGCGGCGATGCTGGCCGGCAAGGTCGGGCTGCCGAGGCAGAAGGTGAACTACCACCTCAAGGCGCTGGAGCGGCACGGCCTGGTCGAGCTGGCCGGAGAGCGCCGCAAGGGCAACGTCACCGAGCGGCTGATGCGGGCGACCGCGGCGTCGTACGTGATCTCGCCGCTCGCGCTCGCCCCGGTACAGCCGGACCCGGACCGTTTCCGGGACCAGCTGTCCGCGCGCTGGCTGCTCGCGCTCGGCGCCCGGCTGGTGCGCGATGTCGGCTCGCTGCTCACCGGTGCCGCGAAGGCCCGCAAGGGCCTGGCGACCTACGCGCTGGACGGCGAGGTGCGCTTCGCCTCGGCCGCGGACCGGGCCGCGTTCGTCCAGGAGCTGACGGCGGGCGTCGGCGCGCTCATCCGCAAGTACGACGCCCCCGACGCCGAGAGCGGCCGTGACCACCGGATCGTCGTGGCCGTCCATCCCACGGTCAAGCCCCAGGCCCAGCCTGAGCCCGAGACGCGGACCCAGCCCCAGGCCCGGATCCAGGCCCGGACCCCGGAATCAGACAGTGAGTGATCAGGAGTCAACCATGTCCAAGGAATTCGAGATCGCCCGCGAGTTCGAGGTCGACGCCACGCCACAGCAGGTGTGGGACGCCTTCACCGCGGGGACCGGCGGCTGGCTGTGGCCGATGGAGGAGCCGGAGCCGCGCGAGGGCGGCAAGGGACCCTTCGGGTCCACGGTCACCGTCTGGGACCCGCCCCACCGCTACACCAACCGGGTCGAGAACGTCGACGGCATCTCCGAGCAGACCCTCAACCAGCTCGACTACACCGTCGAGCCGCGCGACGAGGGCCGGCGCGCGTGGGTGCGCTATGTGCACAGCGGCATCTTCGTCGACGACTGGGACAACCAGTACGACGCGGCGGGCCGGCACACCGACTTCTACCTGCACACACTGCGCCAGTACCTGACGCACTTCGACGGCCGCCCGGTCGCCTTCGTCACCTTCGACGGGCCCGACGCGTCCAAGACGCCCGACGCCCTCACCGCCGTGGCACGGGCGCTGGGCCTCGCGGACGACACGGCGGAAGGAGCGCGCGTCCTGGCCGGCGGCCCCGAGGGGCGGCTCCCCGAGGCCGTGGTCGACTTCAGCAACCCGTACTTCATCGGGCTGCGGGGCGACAGCTCCCTCGTCCGCTTCTTCGGCCGCAACCACTGGGGCTACCCGGTCGGCGTCAGCGTCCACGACTTCGCGCCGGACGCCGACGCCGAGGCGAACGAGACCGCCTGGCGGGGCTGGCTGGACGGAGTGTTCAGCCGGCCCCGGTGACAGCGGCCGCAGGTGTTACGGCTGGAAGCGCAGCACCTGCGGGTCGTGGTCGCTGATCTGGTCGTGGAACTCCGAGTTGATGTGCACACTGTCGTACTCGAAGTCGCAGCCGCGCCGGATCGACGGGCTGACCAGGATCTGGTCCAGGACCTGCTGGTTGCCCTGGTAGTCGTAGGTGTAACGCTCGCTCTTCGGCAGCGACTTGATCGCCGACCACAGCTCGCCGTCGCCCTCGAGAAGCTGCGCGGTGCCGGAGAACTCGAAGTCGTTGATGTCGCCCAGCGCGATGACGTCCGCGTTCTTCTGCGTGTCGAGGATGTCCTTGACGAACGCGTTGACCAGCGTCGCCTGCTGGTGGCGCTGGGTCTCCGAGCTGCGCACCACCGGCTGGTACTGCGCGGTCAGGCCCTGGTCGCCACCCTTGGAGTTGAAGTGGTTGGCGATCACGAAGACCGTGCGGCCGCGGAAGACGAACTCGCCGACCAGCGGCTTGCGGCTGGTGTTCCAGGCCGCGTTCGCCGGGTCTATGCGGCCGGGGGAGGCGGTGAGCTGGGCCTTGCCGCGCACCTTGGTGACGCCGACGGCGGTGGCCGCGTCGCCGCCCGCGCGGTCGGTGAAGGAGACCCGCTCCGGGTTGAACAGGAACACCTGACGGATGTTCCCGCCCGGCTCGCCGCCGTCGGTGTTGTTCGTCGGGTCGATCGAGCGCCAGTCGTACTTCGGGCCGCCCGCGGCCACGATCGCGTCGATCAGCTTGCCGACCGTCACATCGGCGGCGACGGTACCGTCGTTGGTGGCGCCGTTGTTGTCCTGGATCTCCTCCAGAGACACGATGTCGGGCGACTTCAGGTTGTTCACGATCGCGGAGGCGTGCTCCTCGAACGTGGCGTCGGACGGGTCGAGGTTCTCGACGTTGTACGTCGCGACCGCCAGCTCGCCCTTCTTCTGCTTCTGCGTCGTCTCCCGCTCCAGGCCGCCGCTCTTCAGCGTGCCGAGCCGGTTCGCGACGAGGGTGTAGCCGCCGAACTGGTTGTAGTCGAGCGGGCCCGCGGTGACGCCGGTGAGGGAGTCGCCGACGTTCGCGACGGGGAAGTCCGCCGTCGCGCCGAGCGACTGGATCTGGAGCCGGCCGGTGTTCTGCGAGGTGTAGGAGCCGTACAGCGCGCCCCCGCCGCGGCTGGTGTTCTCGCGCGGCTTCACCGTGACCCACAGTTCGGTGTACGGGTCGGTGGCGGTGACCACGCGGGCGTCGGTGACCTGGACGTTCATGCCCTCGAGGGACTCGTAGTAGTCCAGGGCGTACGTGGCGGGCCGCAGGGTGAGAGCGTTGATCGAGTTGCTCGCGGCGGTGTCGCCGGCCGGGGTGTACGCGGCCGGGACCGACTTCGCGTTCACGACCGTCGCGGCCGGGACCGCGTTGCCGCTGGAGACGACCGCCACCGTCGGCTTGGTGATCTCCGTGACGGTCTGGTTGCCGGTCGAGGCACCGCCCGGGACGAACTCCGAGACCGTGCCGGTGACCGTGACCGAGTCACCGACGGCGACCTTCGGGGTGGAGCTGGTGAAGACGAAGACGCCCTCACTGGTGGCCGGGTCGGCGTCCGGATTCGGATCCTGGATCCAGAAGCCTCTGGACGATCCGTAGGTGCGCACGCCGGTGACGATTCCGGCCACACCCGTGACCGTCTGGCCGGCGTACGGCGACAGCCGGGTCGTGCCCTGGATGTCGTGGACGGCCACCGTCTCCGCGTGCGCGGGCGCGGACAGGGCGACGGTGGAGGCCGCGGAACAGACGGCGGCGACGGTGAGCGCGGCGAGACGCGCGGACTTCTTGCTCGGCAACGGAAATCCCTCCGGGGACGTACATGAGCGCCGGGACGAGGGTGGAGCGTGGAACGAGGGTCTGGCGTGGAGCGTGGAACGAGGGTGGAGCGTGGAACGGGGGGCCGCGCTCCGCGGGGCGGACGCGACGCGCGTAGAAAATACAGTGAACAGATGTCCATCGGATTTCTACGCGCGTCAATCTCCTGCCTGGTCACGCCACTTGTCAAGGTTTCGGCCATGTACGCGACCCGGCGGGGAGATGAACCGGGCGGCATGGGGCCATACCCGTCTAGGCTGAGTGGCCCAGTGCCCCCAGCGGGCCGGTGGCACCACGCGCCCTAGGAGAACCAGCCGATGTCAGACAGCTCCCCCCTCCCGCCGGTGCGGCTGCACCCCGAAGCGGAGCTGGCGCGCGACGCGCTGTCCACGCCGTTGCTCTCCCGGGCCGCCCTGCTCGCCCGCTGGGCCGGTCCCGACACCCGGGTCGACGCCGGGGGCGGACTCGTCGAGGACCAGCTGGCCCCCGCCGCCGAGGTGCTGGGGCTGACCGGGGACGACGCCGCCGCCTACGCGAGCGAGGCCTGGCGGGTCGCCGTGGACGCCGGGCTCGTGGAGGTCGTCGACGAGGAGGCCGGCACCGTCACGGCCGGCGAGGACCTGGCCCTGCTGACCGGCGGTTCCCCGCACGACATCCTCGCCGTCTGGCTCGGCGCCCTGGAGACCGTGCTCGCCGACGCGTCCGTCCCCGACCTGGACGAGCTGATGGAGGTGATGGACGAGGGCGGCGAGGTCGACTTCTCCCGGCTCGACTGGAACCCCGAGGCCGAGGCCGAGTTCCTCGACGGTGTCCTCGGCAACCTCTACCTGCTCACCGCCAGCGAGGACGGCCCCGGCGACGCCCCGGTCCCGCTGCCCGCCCTCGCCGCGTCGATGATCATCCCCGGTGACATGGACGAGCCCACCAACGACGTCCTGGAACAGGTCTCCGACGCGATGATGCGGCTCGACGACCAGTTCCGGCTGCTGGAGCCGATCGGGATCGTCGCCTACCGGCCCGTCGACGAGGACCTGATGGCGGACCCCGACGAGGAGCCCGCCGCCCCCGTCGACGAGACCGACGTCTCCCGCTACGGCATGGTCCGGCTCACCCCCCTCGGCGTGTACGGGCTGCGGGCCCGGCTGCTGGAGGCCGGTTTCCACGCCCCGGCCGTCGGCGACCTCGCCGACAAGGGCGCCGACGTCCTTCTCGACGGCAGCTCCGGCTACGGCCCGGGCGCCGCCCTCGCCGAGACCGAGCAATGGCTGGTCCGCCGCGAACCCCTCGACGCCGCACGGGAGTTGCTGGCCGCCGCCCGCGGCTCGGACCCCGGGGCGCCGCTGCGCCGGCTGCGCTGCCAGCAGGCCCTCTCCCTGGTCGGCGGCCGGGCCGAACCCGCCGTCCGTGAGGTCCTCGACGACGCCGAACTCGGCGGCCTCGCCCGCGTCTGGCTCAGCGAGCTCGGCGCGACGGACGTACCGGCGCCCTCCGAGGACCTGGTCTTCTGGCTCACCATCGACACGCTGGCGGCGCAGCTGGCCGCCGAGGGCAACTCCGAGGAGCTCCAGGCCCTCGTCGAAGGGCTGGCCCAGCAGCACGGCGGGTTCTTCTCGGCGGCCTGGCGGGTCGACCACCCGGCGACCCCGGACGTCCTGGAGGCGATGGGGCGCCTGCATCCGGACAAGCGCATCGCAAAGGAAGCCCGCAAGGCCGCGTTCAAGGCGAGGTCACAGCAGGGCGGATGAGTCTCCCGCGGTGCGGGCGCCTTGGGGCTGCCGTGGCCGGATCCGTACGGATTCATGGAACGGGGTCCCCTGAAGTCGCCCCCCGTTCAACTCCCGTTCAGGCATGAGCGGGACGGTGACGCCGAACCGAGGTCCGCCACCCTCCACGGCACTCTCACCGCGTCTCAGGAGACATCATGTCGCTCACCCGCAGGGACTTCGCCAGACAATCCGCGATCACCGGTGCCGGGGTCGCGCTGGCGGGCAGCGTAGGCGCCCTCGCCACCGCGCCGAACGCCCTCGCGTCCGCGGAGACCGAGTCCGCGGCGGACACCGCGGACGCGAAACAGGCGTCGGGGGCCGGGCACCACGGAGTCGGCTACGGACCGCTGCTGCCCGACCCCGATGGCATCCTCGCGCTGCCCGCCGGGTTCAAGTACCGCGTGATCACCTACAGCGGCAGGACCAAGCTGGAGTCCGGCGAGATCACCCCCTCCAACCACGACGGCACCGCCACCTTCTGCGGCCCGCGCGGCGCGACCCTGCTGGTGAACAACCACGAGCTGAAGGGCCCGCGCGCGAGCTGGGCGTACCCGGTCCCGCTCACCGAGGGCCTCGTCTACGACCCGGCGGCGGCCGGCGGCTGCACCGTCGTCGAGGTCCGCCCCGGCGGCCAGGTCGCCGAGTGGGTCGGCATCGCCGGCACCTCCACCAACTGCGCGGGCGGCACCACGCCTTGGGACACCTGGCTGACCGGCGAGGAGACCGAGGACAAGGCCGGCCAGAACGGCATGACCAAGGACCACGGCTACATCTTCGAGGTCGACCCCGAGGACCGCCGCGCCAACCGCGCCCCCAAGCCGATCAAGGCGTTCGGCCGGTACGCCCACGAGGCCGTCGTCATCGACCCCAAGCGCGGCCACGCCTACCTCACCGAGGACGCCTCGGGCCCCAACGGCCTGCTCTTCCGCTGGACCCCGCCGGCGGGCTTCCGCCACGGCCGCGGCAAGCTGCGCACCCTCGCCGACGACGCCGGCGTCCTCCAGGCCTTCAAGTGCTTCGACTCCGGCGGCAAGTTCGTCGACGACCTCTCCAGGGCCACGAAGATCGGCACGGTCTACGGCGTCGACTGGATCGACGTCCCCGACCGCGACGCCAAGACGGTCTCCGTCCGCAAGCAGTTCACCGAAGGCCAGGTCACCCGCGCCCGCAAGCTGGAGGGCATGTGGTGGGGTGACGGCGGCACCTACATCGTCTCCTCCTACGCCCGTGACGAAAGCCCCGTCCAGCACGACGGCGCCGTCTGGTTCTACGACCCCAAGCGCCGCACCCTGACCCTGAAGGTGCTGCTCGGTGTGAACCCCGACCCGTCCGTCGACGGTGCCTTCGACGGCCCCGACAACATCACCGTCTCCCCGTACGGCGGTCTCGTCATCGCCGAGGACGGCGAGGGCGTCCAGCACCTGTTCGGCGCCACCGACAGCGGCCGTACCTACCCCATCGCCCGCAACGAGCTGAACATCGGCACCGCGGACGAGCCGGAATACAGCGAGTTCACCGGCGTCACCTTCTCGCCCGACGGCCACACCCTCTACGCCAACATCCAGACCCCGGGCATCATGCTCGCGATCACGGGGCCGTGGAAGCGGCAGAAGCGGTGAACACCGCCCGGTAGTTAATTCACTCGCTCGATCAGCGGCCGCCCTCCTAAAGTGGTGCACGTCCAGGTGCGAAGGCAGGACCTACTTCCACTGATAATGGGGCGGCCGCGGGTTCGAGTCCCGCCACCGGCACAACGCGCCGGTGTAGCTCAGGGGTTAGAGCACCTTGTCGGTTCCGCCGGCTTCGATCTCTGGACACCACAATTTCACAGCACCTCCCGGTGCGCGGGCTGCGGCTACTTCTTTGCAACAGAAATCCTGGCCGCCGCCGACTTTATCTCGGGAGGCGCAGCATGTGGTGGGTGCCCGGTGCGCAGGCAACGGTTACTTCATTGGATCGGACGGTCGCGGGTTCGAGTCCCGTCATCGGCTTCAGGTCGGTGTAGCTCAGTCGGTAGAGCATCTGGCTAAGTCCGTCGCCGACCCCTGATCTCGGGCACCTTCCTTTTGCTGCGCCTCTCCCGATGGACGACTGAATGAACAATGAATTCGGGGGAATTCACCATGGCGCGCTTCAATTTCCGTGCCCGTAAGCCGCAGCCCGTATCGCCCGTGATCACCACGGGCCGGGTGCTCCGTACTCACCAGGGCGGCCGAGGCCGTGAGCGGGACGCCCGCTCCGAGCTGTTCCTGCTGGCGATCGCCAACTTCGTCTCCCAGCAGACCTTCTACGAGACCGGCGCCGCCCGCGACGACCGCTTCGCCGAGCTGGTGCGCGAGCTCGCCGTCAGTGACCCGTCCTGGACGGCCGGCCTGCTCGGCTGGCTGCGCGGCGAGGGGAACATCCGCACCGCCGCGATCGTCGGCGCCGCCGAGTACGTGCACGCGCGTCTGACGGCGGGCGCCACCGACGGTCCCTCGAACCGGCAGGTCGTGGACCGCGTGCTCCAGCGGCCGGACGAGCCCGGCGAGCTGCTCGCGTACTGGACGGCGACGTACGGCCGCAACATCCCCAAGCCCGTCAAGCGCGGGATCGCCGACGCCGTACGGCGGCTCTACAGCGGCAAGTCGCTGCTGAAGTACGACACGGCCTCGAAGGGCTACCGCTTCGGCGACATCCTCAACCTGGTGCACGCCGCGCCCGACCCGGCCAAGCCGTGGCAGGGCGAGCTGTTCCGGTACGCCCTCGACCGCCGGCACAACCCCGACACGGCCGTGGTGCCCAAGTCGCTGCCCGTGCTCGCGGCGCACCGCGACCTGATGGCGCTGCGACCCGCCAAGCGGCGCAGGGTCGTGACCGGAGCGGGCGGTGCGCGGCGCCTTGCCGAGGCGGGCATGACCTGGGAGGCGCTGGCGGGCTGGCTCCAGGGGCCGATGGACAAGGCGGCCTGGGAGGCGGTGATTCCGACGATGGGGGCGATGGCTCTGACGCGGAACCTGCGCAACTTCGACGAGGCGGGAGTCTCCGACGAGGTCGCGGCGCGGGTGGCGGCGAAGATCAGCGACCCGGCGGAGGTCGCGCGCTCGCGGCAGTTCCCCTTCCGCTACCTCGCCGCGTACCAGCACGCGCCGTCGCTGCGCTGGGCGTACCCGCTGGAGCGGGCGCTCGGCCACTCGCTGGCCAACGTGCCCGCGCTGCCCGGCCGGACGCTGGTGCTCGTCGACCGGTCCGGTTCGATGTTCTACGCCAAGCTGTCGGACCGTTCCGAGCTCAACCGGGCCGACGCGGCGGCGATCTTCGGCACGGCGCTCGCGCTGCGGGCGGCCGACGCCGACCTCGTCGAGTTCGGCACCAGCAGCAACACGATCGAGTTCCGTGAGGAGGAGTCGATGCTGAAGATTCTGGAGCGCTTCGGAGACCTCGGTGGTACGGACACCACCGAGGCCGTGCGCCGGCACTACCGCGACCACGACCGGGTGCTGATCGTCACCGACGAGCAGTACGCGGCGAGCCGCCACGGCGACCCGACCGACCAGGTCCCGGCGAACGTGCCGGTCTACACCTGGAACCTGGCCGGCTACCGCGCGGGCCACGGCCCGTCCGGCAAGGGGAACCGGCACACCTTCGGCGGGCTGTCGGACGCGGCCTTCCGGATGGTGCCGCTGCTCGAGGCCGCCGACGACACCCGGTGGCCGTGGGCGGCCTGAGCGCCGGCGAGGGCTGGTCGAGCCGTGAGACCTGGTAGCGGCCGATGTGCCGGTCCTCGCCCTCGCGCCTGAGCGGAACACCGAGGTACACGGCGATGTGGGCCGGTCGGTGAACGAGAACTCCGCGCCCGGGTGGCCGAGGACCAGGTCGTCGGCGAGGCGCCGGGTCTCGAGAAACCGGTGATCGGCCGTCATGCCGAGGGGCTGGGAGTCGTAGTGGTCCGCGACTCCCGGCCTTCCCGCGCTGTACGGGGTGCAGCCCCTGGAAGATCGCGTCCTCGGTGCAGAGGGCGGCGACCCGCTCGGGTTCGTGCGCGTCGACCGCGGACTTCCACCGGTCCGGGACGCCGCGCGGGATCGCTGCGTCGTCCGTCGTACCGCCGTACATCGCTGTGTTTCTGTCCGCCGGTCAGTGGGTGGCGCTCATGGCGCCGTCGACGTGCAGGATCTCGCCGGTGACGAACGGGGCGTTCTCCCAGTGGACGACCGCGTCGACGATGTCGCTCTGCTCGCCCGTCCGGCCGGCGGGGTGCAGGGCGGCGAGGAAGCCGGGCGTCGCCTCGGCGCGCAGCGGCGTCTTGATGGTGGCCGGCGAGGCGGCGTCGGCCCGGTTGCCCGGGTGGCGTACTCGAGGGCGAGGGACTTGGTCGCGGACCGCGGACCGCCCTCGGCCGGCGCCCTGGACCGGTATCCGCTGAGGCGGAGGGTATGACCGGCGGACGACCGGGCGTCCACACTTCCGGCCGGGACGGAGCCTTGCGCGCCCGGCCGACTGATATCTAACATTTCAGTTCATGGAGGCTGTACCACGCACTCTGCTCAGGGACCGCGCCTACGCGGCGATCCGGGACGCCATCGTGGCCGGGGACATAGCCCCCGGTGCGGTCGTGCGCGACGCCGATCTCGCCGAGCGGCTCGGGCTGTCACGGGCGCCGGTGCGGGAGGCGTTCGCCCGGCTGGTCGACGAGGGGCTGCTGGAGAGCAAACCGCAGAGCTACACGCGGGTGACCCCGGTGGTGGCCGCCGACGTACGGGACGCGGCGGCCGTGGTCGGCGCGATGCACGAGCTGGCCACCCGGGTGGCGGTGCCCCGGCTGTTCGCCGCGGACGTCGAGGGGATGCGCGCGGCCAACGAGCGGTTCGCCGCCGCCGTGGGGGCCGGGGACGTGGACGCCGCCCTGCGCGCCGACGACGCGCTGCACGACGTCCTGGTCCGGGCCGCCGGCAACCGCGCGGCCGCCGCCACCATCGCCCGCTACACCCCCCTCATCCGGCGGTTGGAGCGACGGCGCTTCGGCGAAGGCGGCACCTGCCGTTCGGCCGGACTGCACGGCCGGCTGATCGAGGCCTGCGCCGGAGGTGACGTGGACGAGGCGGTCCGCGTCACCGCGGAGATCTGGCGCACCCTCGCGGATCTCGCCGACTCCGACGACCTGGCCACCGAGTAACCGGGCGGCCGAGTATCCGGGCGGCCGAGTATCCGGGCGGCCCGAGTCGCCGAGTCGCCGAGTGGCTGACCGACCCCCGCTCCAGGCGCCCCTTCGCCCCCCTCGACCCACTGCTCCAGGAGGCCTCATGACCCTCTCCTCGTACGCGCGTTACCCCCTCCTCTTCGGGCCCTCCCCGGTACACCCGATGGAACGGCTCACCGCCCACCTCGGCGGAGCCGCCCTCTGGGCGAAGCGGGAGGACTGCAACTCCGGGATCGCGTACGGCGGGAACAAGACCCGCAAACTGGAGTACCTGGTCGCCGACGCCCTCGCGCAGGGCTGCGACACGCTCGTGTCGATCGGCGGGGTGCAGTCCAACCACACCCGTCAGGTCGCGGCCGTCGCCGCCCGCGCCGGACTGAAGTGCGTGCTGGTGCAGGAGAGCTGGGTGGAGTGGCCGGACTCCGTGTACGACAAGGTCGGCAACATCCTCATCAGCCGGCTGGCCGGGGCCGATGTGCGCCTGGTCCGGGCCGGGTTCGGGATCGGCTTCAAGGAGAGCTGGGAGCTGGCGCTCAGGGAGGTCGAGGAGTCGGGCGGAAAGCCGTACGCCATTCCCGCCGGGGCCTCCGACCATCCGCTCGGCGGCCTGGGCTTCGCCGGGTGGGCGTACGAAGTCGCCGAGCAGGAGCGGGAGTCGGGCGTCTTCTTCGACACCGTGATCGTCTGTTCGGTGACCGGTTCGACCCAGGCGGGCATGGTCGCCGGGTTCGCCGCGCTGGAGGAGGCGGGCGCGCGGTCCCGGCGCGTCATCGGGATCGACGCCTCGGCCAAGCCCACCGAGACCCGCCGCCAGATCGCCCGCATCGCGCACGGCACCGGTCAACTCATCGGGCTGAAGCGCGAGTTGACCGTCGAGGACATCGAGCTGGACGAGCGGTACCACGCCGGCGTCTACGGTGTCCCGGACGAGACGACCCTGGAGGCGATGCGGCTCGCGGCGCGCACCGAGGGCATGGTGACCGACCCCGTCTACGAGGGGAAGTCGATGGCCGGGCTCGTCGACCTGGTCGCACGCGGTGAGATCGGCCGCGATTCCACCGTGCTGTACGCGCACCTGGGCGGGCAGCCGGCGCTGAACGCCTACAGCGCGCTGTTCTGAGCCCCCGGCGTGGTTCCGGACCAGGCCCGGCCGGGCCCGGGAGCGGCTCGACGTAGAGAACCTTGGCCTTCATGTGCGAGACCGCGCCGGGCCTTGTCCTGGCCCGTGCCCCGCGTGCCGAGCCGACGCGGCACGGCCTCGCGCGGGTGACTCCGGAGGCAGGCCCGGGACCGGATCAGGAACCGGTGTCCCGCGTTGCCCCGAAGCTCCGACTGCCGGCGCCCTCACCGCCCGCCGCGCCGGCCCGCCCCCGGCCGGGGCCCGCGCTCCCGGCCCCGCGTCGCCCAGTCGCACCGGGCCTCTGGCGTGTGTTGTCGGTGGCCGCCACAGCAGTCTCCGTCAGCCCGGTTTCCGTCGCCCCGGGGCGCGTTCCGGCTCTGCCGCGGTTGGCGCTGGTCGGACCAGAGGATGAGCCGCCGATGACGCCGTCAGCGTGATGTACGGCCGCGACCGCAACCGGCGCGGGCTCCGCACGCTTCCTGTCCGGCAGAACCGTAAGAAGCCGGTGAGGAGAGCAACGTGACGACCACCGCCCCCGAACACAGCGACCCCCGCGCCTTCGTCGACCCCTATGCCGTCGACGCGGCCGACGTCCGCTGGCCGGACCCGGCCGACGTCTGGCCGGGCCCGGCCGACTCGGACCGGGACATGGACCACCTGCTGCCGCCGGATCCCGCCGAGCGCCTCGACCTCGCCATCGGTCCGCGCGACCGGCGACGCATCGACCTGCACGCCGCGCTGACCGTGGCCGGCATCCCGCCGTACCCCGAAGACCGCGACGCCATCGAACAGCTCAGCGCCCTGTCCGGCAGCGTCAACGCCGCACTCCAGCGCTGGCTGCACCACCCCAGGTGAACCCGGGCGCGGTGCCTTCTCGGTGCCCGGCGGTGGCGGGCCGGCCACGGCGCTGTCTCCGGTGGCCGTTCTCGGTCCCCATCAGCCGCCCGCGGCCGGGATCCTCCTGCCCCTGATCGCCAGGGCCGCCGTCAGCAGGGCCGCCAGCGCGATCAGGGCGGCCGCCCCGAACGCCCGGGTCGCCCCGTGGGTGAGGATCTCGGCCGGGCTGCCCACCGCGTGCCGGGTGGCCGTGCCGTACACCGTGACCAGCACGGACAGACCGAGCGTGCCGCCGAGCCACTGCAAGCTCTGGAGGAGGCCGGAGGCGGCGCCGGCCTCCTTCGGCCCGACCTTCGCCAGGATGGTGGCGTTCAGTGGCATCAGGGCCAGGCCGACGCCGACGCCCAACAGCAGCAGCGGGCCGAGCAGACCCGTCGCGTAGCCGTCGTCGGGACGCAGCCGCCACAGCCAGAGGCCCGAACCGGCGAGCAGGGTCATACCGGTCAGGATCAGTGGCTTGGCGCCGAGGCGGGCCAGCAGTCGCGGCACGAACCGGGCGGTCGTGAACATCACCGCCGTCATCGGCAGGAACGCGAGACCGGCCCACAACGGGCTGTAGCGCAGCACCTCCTGACTGATGAGGGTGAGGAAGTAGAAGGCGCCGAACATGCCCGCGGGCAGCATCAGGACGCCGAGGTAGGCGCCCGCCCGGTCGCGGTCGGCGAAGAGCGCGAGCGGCATGATCGGCTGTTCGGCGCGGGCCTCGACCAGCGCGAAGCCGACGAGCAGGGCGGCCGCGCCGGTGAAGCCGAGCAGGGCCAGGGTGTCGCTCCACCCCTCCTGCGAGACCCGGATGAACGCGTACACCAGCGAGGTCGTCCCGGCGGTGCCGGTCAGGGCGCCCGCCGCGTCGAACCGGCCCGCGTGGCGCGGGGTCTCGGTGACGAAGCGGGGCAGGGCGAGGGCGACCGCGATCCCGATGGGCACGTTGATCAGCAGGGCCCAGCGCCAGGACGCCCAGGCGGTGAGCATGCCGCCGAGGACCAGCCCGATGGAGGCGCCGATCCCGGCCGTGGAGGAGTAGACGCCGAGGGCGTGGTGACGGCGGGGGCCCTCGGGGAAGTTGGTGGTGATCAGGGCGAGGGTGCTGGGCGCGGTGAGGGCGGCGCCCGCTCCCTGCAGGGCGCGGGCGGCGAGCAGCCAGCCCCCGTCGCCGGCCAGGCCGCCGAGCAGCGAGGAGGCGGCGAACAGCAGGACGCCGAGGGCGAGCGTGCGGCGGCGGCCGAGGAGATCGCCGACGCGTCCGCCGAGCAGCAGCAGTCCGCCGAAGGCGAGGGTGTACGCGTTCAGCACCCAGGACAGTCCGGTGGGGGAGAAGCCGAGGTCGCGCCGGATGTCGGGGAGGGCGACATTGACGACCGTGGAGTCGACTCCGACCATGAGATAGGCGGTGACGATCACGAGCAGGACGGCGCCGGGCCGGGCGGCCGGTCCGGGTGGCGCGGGTGGAGGGGAAGAAGCGGCAGGGGCGGAAGCGGCCGGGACCTCGGCGGTCGAGGCATCGGCGGCCGAGGCGGAAGGGGACGGCGTGGACATGGGGTACTCCCTGTCTGGTGTCCCCGCGCGAAGTGGTGGAACATGCGGGCAGCACGAAGAGACCCTGGTCGTGGACCCGCAGAGACGAGCGCAGCAAGCGGGGACTGTCTCCGTTTACTGTCTGCCAAAATACGGAGAGAGTCCCCGGTTTGCAAGGAGTAACTGGATGACGCAGGTCAGGCCCATGCGTGCGGACGCTCGCCGCAACTACGAGCGCTTGCTCAAGGTGGCGGCGGAGGCTTTCGCCGAGCATGGGGAGGGCGCCTCCCTCGACGACATCGCCAAGCGGGCGGGCGTCGGATCCGGCACGCTGTACCGGCACTTCCCGACGCGCCAGGCGCTGCTGGAGGCGGCCTACGTCGACCGGATCGAGGCGCTCGCCGTGCGGGCCGACGAACTCGGCGGCGAACTCCCGCCGGGCGAGGCGCTGGTGGAGTGGCTCAACGAGCTGTGCGTCGGCACGATCCAGGTCCGCGGAATGAAGGCCCTGCTGGGCTCCGCCGTCACGGACGGCAGCGCGGCCGCGGTCACCGCCTGCGGTACGAACATGAAGGAGGCGGCGGCCCGGCTGGTGGAGGCGGCGCAGCGGGAGGGCACCCTGCGACCGGACATCGAGCCGATCGACGTACTGCGCCTCGCGCACGGGGTGGCGACGGCGTCGGAGCTGGCGAAGGGCGACCGCAGCGCCATCCGCCGCTATGTGTCGCTGCTGACCGAGGGGCTGCGGCCCGCGCGGTGACGGCGCGGTGACGGCAGCGGGCGCCCCCGTGGGGGCGGGCGCCCGTGGCTGAGCGACTCCGGGCCGGGGACGGCCCGGGCACGGGCTACAGGGCCTGGGCGCCCGGCTTCACCATGTTCCGTACGGTGCGGGCCTTGACGAAGTCGCCCATGGCCGTCATCTCCCACTCGCCGGAGAACTGCCGGATCAGCTTGGCCATCAGCACGCCCGTCTGCGCCTCGGCACCGGTGAGGTCGAAGCGGACGAGCTCCTCGCCCGTCGCCGCGTCCAGCAGACGGCAGTAGGCCTTGGCGACCTCCGTGAACTTCTGGCCGGAGAAGGAGTTCACCGTGAAGACCAGACCGGAGACCTCCTGCGGGAGCCGGCCGAGATCGACGACGATCACCTCGTCGTCCCCGCCGCCCTCGCCGGTGAGGTTGTCGCCGGAGTGCTTGATCGCGCCGTTCACGATGGAGAGCTTGCCGAAGTAGCAGCTGTCGATGTGGTTGCGCTGGGGGCCGTAGGCGATGACCGAGGCGTCCAGGTCGATGTCCTTGCCGCGGAACGCCGGCTCCCAGCCCAGGCCCATCTTGACCTGCGAGAGCAGCGGGCGGCCGCCCTTCACGAGGGAGACGGTCTGGTTCTTCTGGAGGCTGACCCGGCCCTTGTCCAGGTTGATCTTCCCGGTGGCGGCGGGGGCCGCGGCGGGCGGTGCCGGGGGCATCGGCGGGGCCGCCGGGGTCACCGGCGACTGCGGCACGGGCGGCGGCGGGGCCATCTGCCGAGGTGCGGCGGCCGGCGCCGGTTCCTCCACCGTCACCCCGAAGTCGGTGGCGATGCCGGCCAGGCCGTTGGAATACCCCTGGCCGACCGCGCGGGCCTTCCAGGCGCCGTTGCGGAGATAGATCTCCACGACGACCAGGGCTGTCTCCGAGCCGAGCTGCGGGGGCGTGAAGGTGGCCAGCACGCTGTTGTCGTCCGCGCTGCGGATCGTCGCCGTCGGTTCGACGCCCTGGAACGTCTGCCCCGCGGCGTCCGGGCTGGCGGTGACGACGATCTTCTCGATGCCCGGCGGGACCGCGGACGTGTCGACGGTGATCGCGTCGGGGGCCGTACCGCCTCCGGAGCGGTAGGTCACGCCGGGGCCGCTCGGCTGGTTGTAGAAGATGAAGTCGTCGTCGGAGCGCACCTTGCCGTCGGCGGTGAGCAGCAGGCCCGAAACGTCGAGCCGCACCGGAGCGGCGACGTCCACCGTCACGCGCGCGGTGGAGAGAGGGATGTTCGAGCCGGGGGTCATAGCTGTCATGCCGGGTGAACGAGCGAGACCACTTTGCCGTTCCCTTACCCGGACCCGAACGGGCCCGGGCAGGGACAGGGCAGGCACACCGGCCTACGGCACCACCACGATCTTGCGGCCGACGCCCGCCGCGAACTGCTCCAGCGCCCTCGGGTACTCCTCCAGCGGCATCCGGTCGCTGATGAAGACCTCCGGGTCCAGCACCCCGTTCGCGAACAGTTCGGCGGCCCGCTCGAAGCTGTGCAGGACGGCCATCGAGCCGGTGATGGTGATCTCCTGGTTGTAGATCCGGTACGGGTCGATGGTGACCCGGGTCGCGTAGTCGGCGACGCCGAACTGCAGGAACGTCCCCGCCTTCGCCACCCGCCCCAGACCGTCCTGGATCGCCGCCGCGTTGCCCGTCGCGTCCACGACCAGGTCCCAGCCCCGCGGCCGCTCCAGCTCGTCCGCGTTCGCCGCCGTCCCGGAGACACCCAGCCGGCGCGCGGTCTCCAGCCGCGCCGGATTCAGGTCCACCACGTCCACGCTCGCCGCGCCCGTGCGCTTCGCCAGCTCCAGCATCATCAGCCCCATCGTCCCGGAGCCGTAGATCAGCACATGCGCGCCCAGCCGCGAGCGGAGCACGTCGTAGCCGCGCACCGCGCACGACAGCGGCTCGATCAGCGCCGCGTCCTGGGTGCGGATGTGCTCGGGCAGCCGTACGCAGTTCGCCACCGGCGCCACCGCGTACTGTGCCGCGCCCCCCGCCGTGGTGACACCGATCGCGGCCCAGCGTTCGCAGAGGTTGTTGTGCCCGGTACGGCAGTAGCGGCACTCGTGGCAGTACAGGGAGGGGTCCACCGCCACCCGGTCGCCCACCGACACCTCCGTGACCTGTGTGCCGACCCCCACGACCGCGCCCGCGAACTCGTGCCCCGGCACGATGGGCAGCTTCGGCGCGAACTCGCCCTGGAGGATGTGCAGATCGGTGCCGCACAGTCCGCAGGCGGCGACCTCCACGACCACCTCGCGCGGCCCTGGCGTCGGGTCGGGGACCTCGGTGACGACGGCGCGGCCCACGGACTCGATGACGGCGGCCTTCATTTCACGGCTCCCAAGGACAGGCCCTGGACCAGTTTGTCCTGGGCGGCGAACCCCGCGGCGAGCACCGGCAGGGAGATGACGAGCGACGCGGCGCACACCTTCGCCAGGAACAGGCCCTGGCTGGTGATGAAGCCGGTCAGGAAGACGGGGGCGGTCTCCGCGACCACACCCGTGAGCACCCGCGCGAACAGCAGCTCGTTCCAGCTGAAGATGAAGCAGATCAGGGCCGTCGCCGCGATGCCGGGCAGGGCGATCGGGGCGACCACGCGCGCGAGGATCGTCGGCAGCCGCGCCCCGTCCACCCGCGCGGCCTCGATGATCGCCACCGGCACCTCGGCCAGGAACGACTGCATCATCCACACCGCGATCGGCAGGTTCATGGAGGTGTAGAGGATGACCAGCAGCCAGATGTTGTCCAGCATCCCCGCGTTCTTCGCGAACAGGTAGATCGGCAGCAGGCCCGCCACCACCGGCAGCATCTTGGTCGACAGGAAGAAGAACAGGACGTCCGTCCACTTCTTCACCGGCCGGAGCGACAGCGCGTAGGCCGCCGGGAGGGCGAGGAGCAGGACGAACAGGGTCGACGCGACCGACGCCACCACCGAGTTGACCAGTGCGGGCCATGGGCTCGCACCACCGCCGGTGCCGAAGAACTCGCGGTAGCCGTCGAGGGTGAGGGCGGCGGTGAAGGACGGCGGGTTGGTGGCCGCGTCCTGCTCGGAGTGGAAGGACGTCAGGGCCATCCAGGCGACCGGCAGGAAGAACACGATCCCGGTCACCCAGGCCAGCAGCCCGAGGCCGCCTCTGCGTACGACGTTCATGCGCGGGACACCTCCTCACGGAACAGGGACGAGACGACCCGCAGGGCGAAGGTCGCGATGACGATCGAGCCGATGACCACCAGGACGCCCGCGGCCGAGGCGAGGCCGTTCTCATGGGCCTGGTAGAAGCTCTGGTAGACGGTGTAGGGGAGGTTGGCCGTGCCCAGTCCCCCCGAGGTGATGGTGAAGACCGCGTCGAAGTTCTGGACGATGTAGATCGAGCCGAGCAGGGCCCCCAGCTCCAGGTAGCGGCGCAGGTGCGGGAGGGTCAGATGGCGGAAGATCTGCCAGTCGCTCGCCCCGTCCACCCGGGCCGCCTCGATCTGCTGCTGGTCCCGGCTCTGCAGGCCGGCCAGCAGGATCAGCATCATGAACGGCGTCCACTGCCAGATCAGGGAGGCCTCCACCGCGAGCAGCGGGGTGTCGGAGATCCAGTCCGGCTGGGGCCCGCCCACGTAGTGCAACAACCCGTTGAGCAGGCCGTATTCGGGGTTGTAGAGGACGTGCTTCCAGAGCAGGGCCGCCGCGACCGGCACCACCAGGAAGGGCGCGATCAGCAGCGTGCGGACCACGCCCCGGCCCCGGAACCGACGGTCCAGGAGCAGGGCCAGGGCCAGTCCCAGCACCAGGCTGACCAGCACCACGGTCGCCGTCAGCAGGACGGTCGTCCACACCGAGTGGCGCAGGTCGGCGTCGGTCAGGACCTGGTGGTAGTTGTCGAGCCCGGTGAAGCGGCGGGCCTTGGGGTAGAGCGCGTTCCAGTCGAAGAACGAGATCACCACCGTGGCCACGAACGGGAGCTGGGTGACCACGATCATGAAGACCAGGGCGGGCAGCAGCGGGGCCCGGGTCGCCCAGGCGCGCAGCCGGGGGTTCGGCCCGTGCGGGGTGCGTGCGGGAGGTGCGGCCACGGGGGCCGTCGTCGTCGCGGTCATCGTCCCTCGTACTCCTCGGAGATCCGCTCGGCGAGCTGCTGGGACTTCTTCAGGGCCGACTCGACGGACTGGCGTCCGGCGATGGCCGCGCTGATCTCCTGGGAGACCTTGGTGCCGAGGTCGGTGAACTCGGGGATGCCGACGAACTGGATGCCGGGCGCGGGCCGCGGCTGCGTTCCCGGGTCGTTGGGCTTCGCCGCCTCGATGGCCTGCTTCGTCATGTCCTGGAAGGCGGACGCCTCCGCGCGGTAGTCCGCGTTCTCGTACGTCGACGCCCGTTTGCCGGCCGGCACGTTCGACCAGCCGATCTCCTCGCCGACCAGCTGCTCGTACTGCTTGCTCGACGCCCAGGAGACGAACTTCCAGGCCTTGTCGGCGTTGCGGGAGGCCTTCTGGATGCCCCAGGCCCAGGTGTACAGCCAGCCGGAGGAGTCGGTGCGCTCCACGGGGGCCGGGGCGTAGCCCATCCTGCCCTTGACCGGGGACTTCGCCGCCTCCAGCGAACCTGCCGCGGAGGTGGCGTCGTACCACATGGCGACCTTGCCCTGGGTCATGTTGTTGAGGCACTCGGCGAAGCCGGACTGGGCCGCTCCGGACTCGCCGTGGTCGCGGACGAGGTCGACGTAGAACTTCGTCGCCTTCTCGAAAGCGGGCGAGTCGAGCTGTGCCTTCCAGTTCTGGTCGAACCAGGTGCCGCCGAAGGTGTTCACGACGGTCGTCAGGGGTGCCATCACCTCGCCCCAGCCGGGCAGCCCGCGCAGGCAGATGCCCTTCATGCCGGGCTCGGCCCCGTCCGTCTTCGCCGCGAGGTCGGCCACCTGCTGCCAGGTCGGACGGGCGGGCATGGTCAGGCCCTTCGCGGCGAACACGTCCTTGCGGTACATCAGGAAGGACGACTCGCCGTAGAAGGGCTGGCCGTAGAGCTTTCCGTCGTCCCCGGTGAGGGACTCGCGCATCGGTTTCAGGACGTCCTTCTCGTCGTAGGCGGGGTCCGCCGCCACGTACGAGTCCATCGCGTGCAGCCAGCCGTTGCGGGCGTAGATCGGTATCTCGTAGTTCGACAGGGTCGCCACGTCGTACTGGCCCGCCTGGTTGGCGAAGTCCTGGCTGATCTTGTCGCGGACGTCGTTCTCCGGCAGCAGGGTGAAGCTGACCTCGATGCCGGTCTCCTTGGTGAAGTGGGCGGCGGTGAGCTTCTGCAACTCGGCCATCTGGGGGTTGTTGACCATGAGGACGTTGAGGGAGTCGCCGCCGGAACCCGCCCCGCCGGCTCCGGCCCAGCAGCCGGAGAGCAACGGGGCGAGCAGCGTCCCTGCGGCGACCGCGGCGAGCGTGGCTCGCGGCCTCCGTCGGCTCTGGGTGCGCATGGATCGCTCCTGGGCATAGTGGGATGTATCGGGCGACCCGAGGCATGGCGGTGCCCTCGGGAGTGGGTGGTTCGGGGGTTCAGACCCGGATGACCTGAGGCCCCAGCAGTGAGTACCGGTGGGCCTCGGCCGCCGGCAGCAGCGTGCTCGTCACGATCGCCTCCAGCGCGCCCACCTCGGCGAACCGGCAGAAGCTGACCGCCCCGAACTTGGAGTGCACACCGGTGAAGACCACGCGCCGGGCCGCCCGCACGGCCTGCGCCTTGACCTCGCCGACGGCCGGGTCCGGGGTGGTCAGACCGTGTTCGCGGGAGATGCCGTTGGCGCCGATGTAGGCGAGGTCGACGACGAAGCCGGCCAGCATCTTCGTCGTCCAGTGGTCGACGGTGGCCAGGGTGCCGGAGCGGACCCGGCCGCCGAGCAGCAGCACGGACGTGTTCTCGGTCTCGGCGAGCGCGCCCGCGACCGGCAGGGACGCGGTGACCACGGTCAGCGGCCGGTCCCTGGGCAGCGCCTCGGCGATGAGCTGCGGGGTGAAGCCCTCGTCGACGAAGACCGTCTCGGCGTCCCCGAGCAGAGCGGCCGCCGCGGCGGCGATCCGGCGCTTCTCGGGCACGTGGCTGGTGGCGCGGAAGGCCAGTGTGGTCTCGAAGCCGGCGCTCTCCACGGGATAGGCGCCGCCGTGCGTACGGCGCACCAGGCCGTGGTCCTCCAGGGCGCGCAGGTCCCTGCGCACGGTCTCCCTGGCCACGCCCAGTTCGGTGGCGAGCGTGGCGACGTCGACCGCGCCGGTGGCGCGCGCGGCGCGCACGATCTCGCGCTGGCGCTCCTCCGCCGTTCTCGGGGTCATGTCCTCACCTCGCTCTTCCGCCGTCCTGCCCGTTCGGGCCCGGTAGGGCCCATGGGGGAAGTTCTACAGCGGGCGCGCGGCACTGACCAGGCCTGTTGCGGGCCCGATACTGCCCGGGTGGGCCCGTTTGCGGTGCGGCCTGCCCGGCTCGGACCTGCGGGGCAGCCGGGCGGTGGGTGGGATCGGGCACGGTGCGTGCCCGGATACGGCGGCGGGCGGGCCCCGGGGGGGGCCCCCCCCCCGCCGGGGCCCCCCCACCGGCCGGCGGGGCCCGCCGGCGGGCGGGGGGGGGCCGGCACCGGCGGTGGTGTCGAGGGCAGGCCCGTTCGGTGCCCGCCCGCCGTCCGTGGGGTTCGTTTTCCGGTCAGTACGGCCAGATCGGCGGGTCGCTGACGAAGTGGCCGCCCAGGTAGGCGTGGGCGATGTTCTCCGGGTCCAGCTCGCCCTGCTCGGCGATCAGCTTCTCGGCGTACGGCTCGGAGTCGTCCTGCGGCTCGTAGCCGAGCGCCCGCGCGGTGCCGAGGTCCCACCACAGCCGGGTGTTGGCGGAGGAGCCGTAGACGACGGTGTGGCCGACGTTCTCGGCGGTCAGGGCCGCGTGGAAGAGACGGGCGCCGTCGGCCGGGCTCATCCACAGCGACAGCATGCGCACGCTGGTGGGCTCGGCGAAGCAGGAGCCGATGCGTACCGACACGCTCTCCAGGCCGTGCTTGTCCCAGTAGAGCTGCGCGAGGTCCTCGCCGAAGGACTTGGACAGGCCGTAGAAGGTGTCCGGGCGGCGCGGGGTGTCGACCGGGATCAGTTCGCCCTCGTCGGGCGACACGGCGTCCCGGGGGCGGGGGGTGAAGCCGACCGCGTGGTTGGAGGAGGCGAAGACGACACGCTGTACGCCCTCCTCGCGGGCCGCCTCGTACAGGTTGTACGTGCCCGCGATGTTCGCGCCGAGGATCTTCTCGAAGGGGGCTTCCAGCGAGATGCCGGCGAGGTGGACGATCGCGTCGACGCCCCGCACGGCCTCCCGGACCGCGTCCTTGTCGGCCAGGTCCGCGACGATCGCCTCCGGCTCGCCCTCGATCGGACGCAGGTCGAGCAGGCGCAGCTCGTAGCCGTAGGCGGGCAGCAGGTCCCGCATCAGGGTGCCGAGGCCGCCGGCGGCGCCGGTGAGCAGGACGGTGCGCGGAGCGGGCATCCTCGGGTCTCCTTGGATCACATCAGGGGTGGACGCATGTGTAGTCGCAGTTCACATGCATGGACACGCTAAGGAGCGGTGGCGGCACCCGTCAAGTGTCCTACAGGAGTGGCAAAACTGCTGGTGTCTCGGGGGTTGCCATGCTTGACCCGGCTCGATCGGGCACCCTAGCGTGAGGTTGTTCAGGAATATGGACGCCGATCAAGGATATGGACCCGTTATGGACCCGGGAGAGCCCGTGACGTCAGCCCCGCTCGCCGACCGCCTCCGCGTCCCCAGCGGACCCCTGTTCTTCCCCGTCACCGCCTACGGCCCCGACGGCGCCCTCGACCTCGACACCTACCGCGCGCACGTCCGGCGCGGCGTCGAGGCGGGTGCCGCCGCCGTCTTCGCGGCTTGCGGGACCGGGGAGTTCCACGCGCTCGCCCCGGAGGAGTTCGAGGCCTGTGTGCGGGCGGCCGTGACCGAGACCGCCGGGCGGGTGCCGGTCGTCGCGGGCGCCGGCTACGGGACCGCGCTCGCCGTGCGCTACGCGAGGCTGGCCGAGTCGGCCGGGGCGGACGGCCTGCTCGCGATGCCGCCCTACCTCGTCGTCGCCGCCCAGGAAGGGCTGCTGCGCCACTACCGGGAGGTGGCGGCCGCGACCGCCCTGCCGGTCGTCGTCTACCAGCGCGACAACGCCGTCTTCACCCCCGCGACCGTCGTCGAACTCGCCCGCACCGAGGGGATCATCGGCCTCAAGGACGGCCTCGGCGACCTCGACCTGATGCAGCGGACCGTCAGCGCCGTCCGCACCGAGGTCCCCGGCGACTTCCTCTACTTCAACGGTCTGCCGACCGCCGAGCAGACCCAGCTCGCCTACCGGGCCCTCGGCGTCACCCTCTACTCCTCGGCCGTGTTCTGCTTCGCCCCCGAGATCGCCCTCGCCTTCCACCGGGCCCTCACCACCGGCGACGACACCACCGTCCACCGCCTCCTCGACGGCTTCTACCGGCCGTTCGTCGAACTGCGGGCCCAGGGCCGCGGGTACGCCGTCTCCCTCGTCAAGGCCGGGGTCCGGCTGCGCGGCCTCGACGTGGGCGAAGTGCGCCCGCCGCTGCACGAACCGAGCGAGGATCATGTCAAGCAGCTCGCCCAGGTGATCGAGCGCGGCTACGCGCTGCTGGAGGAGGACGAGTAAATGAAGGCGTCGACGTTCGTCTACCCCTGGGACATCACCGGCGACCCCCGGGCGGCGGCCCGGATCGCCGCGCTCGGCGTGGAACAGGTGACCCTCGCCGCCGCCTACCACTCCACCCGCGCCCTCACCCCCCGCCACCCGCGCCACCGCATCGTCACCGCCGAGCACGCGGCCGTGCTGTACCCGACGGATCCGGCCGGCGACCGCTGGAAGGGCCGCGCCCTGCGCCCCTACCCGGCCGGTGACTGGGCCCCCGGCGACGCCTACGGCGAGGCCGCCGAAGCGCTCGCGGCGGCCGGGCTCGACGTGCACACCTGGGTGGTCCTCGCGCACAACTCACGGATGGGCGCCGAGCATCCGGACACCTCGGTCGTCAACGCCTACGGCGACCGCTACCCGTGGGCCCCCTGCATCGCCCAGCCCGCCACGCGCGCGTACCTCGTCGACCTCGCCGCCGAGGCCGCCGTACGCCCCGGCGCGGGCGGCACCGAACTGGAGTCCCTCGGCTGGTACGGGCTCCAGCACCTGCACGCCCACGACAAGACCGGCGGCGTCGGCCTCGGGGACGCCGGCCAGTACCTGATGGCGCTCTGCTTCTGCCCCGCCTGCCGGGCCGGCTACGGCGAGCAGGGTCTGGACGCCGACGCGCTCGCCGCCGCCGTACGGGAGGCGCTGGAACCGCTGTGGCAGGGGGCACCGGACGGCGGGGGAGGCTGGGCGGAGATCGAGAAGCTGCTCGGGGAGGAGACGGCGGCGGCCACGCGCGCGTGGCGTGACGAGACCGCCCGCACGCTCCAGGAGACCGCCGTGCGGGCGGTACGGGACGCCGCGCCCGACGGCTTCCAGGTGCTGCTGCACGCCGACCCCGTGACGTACCACGTCGGCGCCAACCCGGGTGTCGACCCCGAGCACATCCTGTCCGTCGCGGACGGCGTCGTCGTGCCCTGCGCGGGCGGGCCCGGCCTGCTGGCCCCCTTCGCCGGGCAGGGCCGCGAGGGCGCGGTCGTCGCCGCCAACCTCGGCGTCGTCTCCGGCATGGGCGGCAGCCCGGGGACACTCACCGCCGACCTGGCACGGGCGCGCGCCCTCGGGGCGACCGAACTCCGGCTGTATCACGCGGGATTGGCGTCGGACGGGGACCTGGCCTCCGTACGTGAGGCGCTGGCCGCCCGCTGACCGCCGCGCAGCAGCGGCAGGACCGTCAGCCGGGCCAGCGCCAGCAGCACCAGCAGCGGCTGGTACGGCACGAGTTCGACCAGGCCCGCGCCCGCCGCGAGGCCGACGGCGGTCGGCGCGTACATCAGGGTGCCGGCCGTCGCGGTGACCCGGCCGAGCAGCGCGTCCGGCGTCTCGCGCTGCACGGCGGTGAGCGCGGCGATCAGCACACAGGGCAGCCCCGCCCCGATCGCCGCGCCGCACACCAGGGCCACGGGGTCCGAGGCGACGGCCTGCGCGGCGACCGCGCCGGCCGTGAGCGCGATCCCGCAGGCGGCGAACCGGCGTTCCCCCAGCCGCCGCAGGGCGGGCCCCGAGAGCAGCCCCACCACGACCGAACCGGCGCCCTGGACGGCGTAAAGCGTGCCCGTGTACGCGGAGGAGTGGCCGAGGCCCTCGACGACGGCGTAGACCAACGGGCCGCCGAGACCCGAGAACAGCATCGTCGCACCGCCCGCCAGGACCAGCGGGCGCAGCTCGGGGTGGCCCCACAGGAAGCGGGCTCCCTCGGCGGTCTGCGCCCGCCAGTGCCCGTCGGCCGGCCGCGGCCGCTCCTCGCGGACCCGCACGCACGCGTACAGCCCCGCCGCGCACGCGAAGGTGGCCGCGTCCAGGAGCGCCACGGCCGGGCCGCCGTAAGCCGCGTAGACGCCCGCGCCGGACAGCGGGGCGACCAGCTTCATGCCCTCGGTGGCCGTCATGCGCAGCCCGTTGAAGTCGCCCAGCAGCTCCGGCGCGACGGCGGCGGCGACGAGCGCGGACTCCGCCGCGTCGGCGACCACCGAGGCGGCGCCGTACAGGAACAGCACCGCCCACAGCAGCCACAGCCGGCCGGGGGAGTCGACGGCGAGGACGGTGGGCAGCAGGGCCGCCGGACCCAGGTGGAGCGCGACGAGCAGGGGCTTGCGACGGCCGAGGTCGGCGAGGGTGCCCAGCGGCGGGCCGAACAGCGTCGGCACCCACAGGGCGAGCACGGACAGCGCCGCGAGCCCGTTCGAGCCGGTGAGGTCCTTGACCCACACACCGGACGCCAGCCAGAGCGCCGAGGTGCCGAAACCGGAGACCGACGACGCGGCCAGGTAGAGCGCCGCGTCGCGGTCCCGCAGGACACGCGCCACGGACCAGTTCTTCGTCATGCCAGGTCATCGTGGAGCTAAGGCCCCCGCCCGGGCATCGGGCAGCTGCCCCGTACGCGCCGCCCACCCCGCAGGAATCCGGGCGGCCCCGTCGGCCAGTCCCCGGGGCGCCTAGGGCACCGGTCCCGGCGCCGGACCGACGAACCACGTCACCGGCGCCCACGGAACGCCGCGTCGGCCGCCGGAGTTCGCCGCGGACCGAATCGCCCGCGTCGGCCTCCCGCGCGGGCCTCCCGTGCCGCCCGCGCGCGCGTGTCGCGGACCGAACCGCCCGTGCCGGCCGCCCGTGTGCCTGCCTCCCGCGCCGTCCGCCCGTGTCGGCCTCCCGCGCCGTCCGCCCGTGTCGCCCGCCCGCGCGTGCCGTGGACCGAATCGCCCGCGCCGGCCGCCCGCCCGCGCCTGTCGCGGTCGGAATCGCCGGGCGGGACACCGATGAGTTCGCGCGCCGGCGTCGGTCCACCCCGTATGACCGACACGACAGCCGTACCCACACTCGACCTCGGCCCGCAGACCCTGATCGTGGCGCGCCTCGCGGAGGGCGTCCGCGACGAGCAGCTCGCGGACGGGACGCCCTGCCCGGGCTGCGCGGTCCGTAACATGCTCGGCCACCTCACCGGCCTCGCCGTCGCCTTCCGGGACGCCGCCCGCAAGGATCTGGGCCCCACGACCGACACCCCTCCGGACGCCGCCGCGCCGGAGATCGGCCCCGGCTGGCGCGAGGAACTCGCCAAGTCCCTCGACGAGCTCGCCGACGCCTGGCGCGACCCGGCCGCCTGGACCGGCATGACCCGCGCGGGCGGCGTGGACCTGCCCGGCGAGGTCGCGGGCGCCGTCGTCGCCGACGAACTGGTGATCCACGGCTGGGACCTGGCCCGGGCCACCGGCCGGCAGTACACGCCCGACCCGGCCGCGCTGACGGCGGCGCACAGGTTCCTCGCCGCCGCCGCGGCCCAGGGTGAGCCCGGGAGCGGTGTGTTCGGCCCCGTGGTCCCCGTCCCGGACGACGCCCCGCTGCTCGACCGGGCGGTCGGACTGAGCGGGCGTGACCCGGGGTGGACGCGCTGAAGCCCCGTCGGCCCGGCGAACCGGGTGCGGACGGCACCCGGCGGTCGCCGTAGACAAACGGAATCACAGCGCGTCCCGCGGGCCCGAAACGTACGCTCCCCACCATGCCCCTGAGCCTCACCGTCCTCGGTACCGCCTCTCCGCACCCGGGGCCGGGCCGCCCCTGCTCCGGCTACCTGCTGCGCGGCGCGGGAGCGGAGGTGTGGGTGGACGCGGGCCCCGGGACGTTCGCGGAGTTGCAGCGGCACACGGATCCCGACCGGCTCACGGCGATCTGGATCTCACACCTGCACGCCGACCACAGCGCCGACCTCCTCGCCGCCGCCTACGCCCTCGCCTACGGTGGGATGACCCCGCCGGCCCCGATCCCGGTCTACGCGCCGCTCGACTGCGCCCGGCGTCTGGCGGGCTTCTTCGGCCGGCCGGACGTGCGCTTCCTGAGCGGGGTCTTCGACTTCAGGGCGCTGTTCGACGGGCACACCGTGCGGCACTGGAACCTGCGCCTCAGCTCGCGCGCGGTAGCGCACGACACCGAGGCGTACGGGCTGCGGGCGGAGTGCCAGGGGAGCGTCCTGGCGTACTCGGGCGACACCGGGCCGTGCGAGGCCCTCACCGAACTCGCCTCCGGCGCCGACCTGTTCCTGTGCGAGGCGGACATCGACAGTCATCGCGAAGGCGAACACGAGCCGCAGGTCCATCTCACGCCCGAGGAGGCCGGTGAGGCCGCCCGCAGGGCCGGGGTGCGCGAGCTGTACATCACCCATGTCGGGCCCACGCTGACCCGGGAGGCGGCGACCGCGCGGGCCGCCGTCGCCTTCAAGGGCCCCACCCGGACCGCTCGCGAGGGCGAGACCCTGCCCTTCTGACCCCCTGCGGGCACTCGAGCCCCGGCAGCCTCACCTCGGCAACCTCAACTTCCTTTGTCAGAAGCATTGACGAAACACAGGGGCCCTCCTACCTTCAACGCGTCGTACTTCGTACGTCATATATGAGACGCGATACGCCAGATCCGAGATCAGATACGCGACATCCGAGAGGCGCGCATGACCTCTGTGCCCACGCCGATCCCGTCCCGCACGCAGTACGTGCTGGAGGAGATCAAACGCCGCATCCTCACAGGCCGGCTGACGCCCGGCCAGGCTCTGGTCGAGACCGAGCTCGCCGCGCAGTTCGGGGTCTCCAAGACCCCGGTGCGCGAGGCGCTCAAGACCCTGGCCGGCACCGGACTGGTCGTCATGAGCCAGTACAAGGGCGTCACGGTGCGCATGGTGGACGCGGACATGGCGCGCGAGGTCTACGACGTACGCCTGCTCCTCGAACCCGAGGCGCTCCGGCGGGCCGTACGGCGAGGCGCTTCCCTCGACGCCGCACGCCAGGCGCTGACCAGGGCCGACGAGGCGACCGACACCGCCGAACGGTCGCTGGCCAACCGTGAGTTCCACCGTGCCCTGTACCTGCCGTGCGGCAACCCGCTGCTCGGCCGGATGCTCGACGAGGTGCGTGACCAGGCCGCCCTGGTCTCGGCCGTCGCCTGGGCCGCCTCGCCCTCCTGGGAACGGGAGGCGGGCGAGCACCGCGAGATCCTGCGGCTCGCCCTGGACGGCGACTCCGACGGAGCGGCCCGCGCCCTGCACGCCCACATCGCGTCGTTCGTGCACCGGGCGTTCCCCGAGACCGCCCAGGAGGCCCATGAGGGACCCCGGGCAGAGAAAGGTCAGGAATGAGCAGCGTGGCGTTCGAGACCCAGCGTGCGGCCCTGGCCGACGTGGTGGCCATCCCGGTGACCCCGTTCGCCGAGGACGGCTCCGTCGACGGCGAAGCCCACCGGGCCCTGCTGCGCCGGCTGCTCGACGGCGGGATCACCACCCTCACCCCGAACGGCAACACCGGCGAGTTCTACGCCCTGACGCCCGAGGAGCGCCGCCTGGTCACGGAGGTGACCGTCGAGGTGGCGGGCGGACGGGCGGCGATCCTGGTCGGCGTCGGACACGACGTACCGACCGCCGTCGCCTCCGCCCGGCACGCCCGTGAGCTGGGCGCGCAGATGGTGATGGTCCATCAGCCCGTCCACCCGTACGTGTCGCAGAGCGGCTGGGTCGACTACCACCGGGAGATCGCGGCGGCGGTGCCCGAGCTGGGCGTCGTCCCGTACATCCGCAACGCCCAGCTGCGCGGCGAACGGCTCGCCGAGCTCGCCGACGCCTGTCCCAACGTCATCGGCGTCAAGTACGCCGTCCCGGACGCCTCGCGCTTCGCCGCGTTCGCGCGGGACGCGGGCCTGGAGCGCTTCGTCTGGGTGGCCGGCCTCGCCGAGCCGTACGCCCCCTCCTACTTCTCCGCGGGCGCCACGGGCTTCACCTCCGGGCTGGTGAACGTCGCCCCGGCCGTTTCGCTGAACATGATCGAAGCGCTTCGATCAGGGGACTACCCGGCCGCGATGAAGGTGTGGGAACAGATCAGGCGCTTCGAGGAGCTCCGCGCCGCCAACGGTTCCGCCAACAACGTCACCGTCGTCAAGGAAGCCCTGTCGTCCCTCGGCCTCTGCCGCCGTGAGGTCCGCCCGCCGAGCCGGCCGCTGCCCGAGGACGAGCGTGCCGAGGTCGCCGCCATAGCAGCGGGATGGTCCATATGAAGCGCTTCGACGATCAAGCCCGCAAGCGCCCGGAGGACCTCAGAAGCCACCAGTGGTACGGCGCCGAGGGCCTGCGCTCCTTCAGTCACCGCGCCCGCACCCGCCAGCTCGGTTACCTCCCCGAGGAGCACCTCGGCAAGCCGGTCGTCGCGATCCTCAACACCTGGTCGGACATCAACCCCTGTCATGTCCACCTGCGCGACCGCGCGCAGGCCGTGAAGCGGGGTGTGTGGCAGGCGGGCGGCTTCCCGCTGGAGTTCCCGGTCTCCACGCTCAGCGAGACCTTCCAGAAGCCGACCCCGATGCTCTACCGCAACCTGCTCGCGATGGAGACCGAGGAGTTGCTGCGCTCCTATCCCGTGGACGGCGCCGTGCTGATGGGCGGCTGCGACAAGACGACACCCGCGCTGCTCATGGGCGCGGCCAGCGTCGACCTGCCGACGGTCTTCGTCCCGGCCGGGCCCATGCTGCCGGGCCACTGGCGCAACGAGGTCCTCGGCTCGGGCACCGACATGTGGAAGTACTGGGACGACAAGCGGGCCGGCCTGATCGGCGACTGTGAGCTGGCCGAGCTGGAGAGCGGCCTCGCGCGCTCGCCGGGCCACTGCATGACGATGGGTACGGCGTCCACGCTGACGGCCGCCGCGGAGGCGCTGGGTGTGACGGTTCCGGGCGCGTCGAGCATCCCGGCCGTGGACTCCGGGCACGACCGGATGGCGGCCGCCGCGGGCCTGCGCATCGTCGAACTGGTCCACCGGGACCGCCGGCTGAGCGAGATCCTCACCGCCGACGCGTTCGAGGACGCGGTGACGACCGTCCTCGGCCTCGGCGGTTCGACGAACGCCGTGATCCACCTCATCGCCATGGCGGGCCGCGCGGGCGTCAAGCTCACCCTCGACGACTTCGACCGGATCGCCCGGACCGTCCCCGTGCTCGCCAACGTGCGGCCCGGCGGCCAGAAGTACCTCATGGAGGACTTCCACTTCGCGGGCGGACTCCCCGGCTTCCTCTCCCGGATCCCGGACCTGCTCCACCTGGAACGCCCGACCGTCTCCCACGACACGATGCGTGAGCAGCTCGCCGGCGCCCAGGTGCACGACGAGGACGTCATCCGTCCCCGGAGCAACCCGGTCGCGAGCGAGGGCGGGGTCGCCGTCCTGCGCGGCAACCTCTGCCCGGACGGCGCCGTCATCAAGCACATCTCCGCCGAGCCCCACCTGCTCCGGCACACCGGCCCCGCGGTCGTCTTCGACGACTACCGGACCATGCAGCGCACCATCAACGACCCGGAGCTGGGGATCACCGCCGACACCGTCCTGGTGCTGCGCGGTTCCGGCCCCAAGGGCGGGCCGGGCATGCCCGAGTACGGGATGCTGCCCATCCCCGACCATCTGCTCAAGCAGGGGGTGCGGGACATGGTGCGGATCTCCGACGCCCGGATGAGCGGGACGAGCTACGGCGCGTGCGTCCTGCACGTGGCCCCCGAGTCGTATGTCGGGGGGCCGCTCGCCCTGGTCCGCACGGGCGACTCGATCACCCTCGACGTCGAGGCCCGCTCCCTCCGGCTCGACGTGGACGACGAGGAGCTGGAGCGGCGTCGGGCGGAGTGGACACCGCCGCCCGCCCGGTACGAGCGCGGCTACGGCGCGCTCTACAACGAGCAGATCACCCAGGCCGACACCGGCTGTGACTTCGAGTTCCTGGCCCGTCCGGGCAAGGTCGCGGACCCGTACGCGGGCTGACCGCGACAGCACGACCGGGCCGACCCCTGTGCAGAGAGAAAGCGCTTAACCCGCACGAAAGCACGATGCACACGAACGCACGACGCACCGAGAGACGTACCGAGAACGGAGAACAGTCATGGCCCAAGCCGCAGCCGTGGCGAAGCCGCCCGCGCCACCCCGGCGGCGCCGTGCCTCCGCCACGCCCCGCAGACTGCCGTACCTGCTGATCGCGCCGGCGGCCCTGCTGATGCTGGGCTTCATCGCCTACCCGGTCATCAGCGTCTTCTACTACAGCCTGCAGAACTACAACCCCACCAAACCGTGGCGCAACGGCTACGCGGGCTTCGACAACTTCGCCCACGCCTTCACCGACGACCCGCAGTTCTGGGACACGCTGACCTTCAGCGCCCAGTGGGTCTTCGTCGAGGTCGGACTCCAGCTGCTGTTCGGCCTGGCGCTCGCGCTGATCGTCAACCAGACCTTCGTGGGGCGCTCGCTCGGCCGGGCGCTGGTCTTCTCCCCGTGGGCCGTCTCCGGAGTGCTGACCTCCGCGATCTGGGTGCTGCTCTACAACTCCCAGACCGGCATCTCCCGTTACCTCGCGGACATGGGGATCGGCGAGTACGGCACCAGCTGGCTGTCGGACACCTCCACCGTCTTCCCGGCGGCGATCATCGCCGACCTGTGGCGCGGTGTCCCCTTCTTCGCGATCCTCATCCTCGCCGACCTCCAGTCCGTCTCCAAGGACCTGTACGAGGCCGCCGAGGTCGACGGCGCGAGCCGGATCAAGCAGTTCTGGCACATCACCCTGCCCCACCTGAAGGACGCCATCGTCCTGTCCACGCTGCTGCGCGCGGTGTGGGAGTTCAACAACGTCGACCTGCTCTACACGCTCACCGGCGGCGGCCCGGCGGGGGAGACCACCACCCTCCCGCTCTACATCGCCAACACCAGCGTCGACGCACACAACTTCGGCTACGCGTCCGCCCTCACCACGGTCGCGTTCGTGATCCTGCTCTTCTGCTCGATGGTCTATCTGCGGCTGAGCAAGTTCGGAGGAGGCGACAAGTGATCACCAAGGAGGCCACCGAGGTCAGACCCGTCCCCGTACGCGTGACCGACGCGCCCGACCGGCGCCCGTCCCGGCACAAGCGTGCCTGGGACGAGGCCCCCCGCTGGCAGATCTACCTCCCCCTGTCGATCTACCTGGTCTTCACGCTCGTCCCCTTCTACTGGATCCTCCTCTTCGCGCTGCGCCCGGCCGGCTCGACCTCGCTGGTGCCCTGGCCGATGACCTTCGAGCACTTCGAGAAGGTCTGGAACGAGCGGGACTTCGCCGTCTACTTCCAGAACAGCGTGCTCACCGGCGTGGCGACCCTGCTGCTCACCACCGGCGTCGCCCTGGCCGGCGGCTACGCCCTCGCCCGCTTCGACTTCAAGATCAAACGCGGGTTCATGCTCGCCCTGCTGTGCACCCAGTTCGTGCCGGGCGCGCTGCTCCTCGTACCGCTCTTCCAGATCTTCGCCGAGCTCAAGATGATCAACTCGCTCGGCAGTGTCATCATCGCCGAGACGGTCTTCCAGCTGCCCCTGTCGATGATCCTGATCAGCGGCTTCATCCGGAACGTGCCGTACTCTCTGGAGGAGGCCGCCTGGGTCGACGGGTGCAACCGGCTCACCGCCTTCCGGATCGTCGTCCTTCCCCTGCTGCGGCCCGGGCTGATCGCCGTCGGTTCCTTCGCCTTCGTGCACGCCTGGAACCACTTCCTGTTCGCCCTGATGTTCCTGTCCGACCAGACCAAGCAGACGATCCCCGTCGGCCTCAACACCCTGATGAGCGCGGACAGCGTCGACCTGGGCGCGCTGGCCGCGGGCGGCATCATCGCCGCCGTCCCGGTGGTGCTCGTCTTCGCCTTCATCCAGAAGTGGCTGATCACCGGCTTCAGCGCGGGGGCGGTGAAAGGATGAGGCTCCGTCAGGTCACCGTGGTGGCGGCCGCGTTGGGGCTGCTCTGCGTGCCCGCGCAGGCCGAGGCCCGGGACATCTCCCGGGACACCCTGGCCGCCGACGACGGCTGGGCGGCGTACGGCACCGGCACCACCGGAGGCGCGGCCGCCGACGACGCGCACGTGTACACGGTCACCGACCGCGCCGGGCTCGTCCGCGCCCTCGACGGCGGCAGCGACACCCCGAAGATCATCAAGATCGCCGGGACGATCGACGCCAACACCGACGACGACGGCGACCACCTGGACTGCGCCGACTACGCCACCGACGGCTACCGCTTGAAGAAGTACCTGGCCGCCTACGACCCGCGCACCTGGGGTTCGGCCAAGCCGAGTGGCCCCCAGGAGGAGGCCCGCCAGGCGTCGGCGGCCGCGCAGGCCGAGCGGATCGTGCTTCCCGTCGGCTCCAACACCACGATCGTCGGCCTCGACAAGGCCGTCCTGAAGGGCGCGAGCCTTCAGGTCAGGAACGCGGACAACGTCATCCTCCGCAACCTCGACCTGCGCGACGCCTACGACTGCTTCCCGGTCTGGCAGCCCAACACCGGCGGCCTCGGCGACTGGAAGACGGCGTACGACACCATCTGGCTGAACGGCGCGACCCATGTCTGGGTCGACCACGTCACCGCCTCCGACCAGGGCCACCCCGACTCCGCCGAGCCCACCTACTTCGCCCGCAACTACCTGCGCCACGACGGACTGCTGGACATCACCAACGGCTCCGACCTGGTCACCGTCTCCTGGAGCCGGTTCGCGGGACACGACAAGGCGATGCTCGTCGGCAGCGGCGACACGGCCACCGGCGACCGCGGAAAGCTCCGCGTCACGCTGCACCACAACCAGTTCGAGTCCGTCGTCCAGCGCGCACCGCGCGTCCGCTTCGGGCAGGTGCACCTCTACGACAACCGGTACGTCGTCCCCGAGGGCGCCGAGTACCGCTACTCCCTCGGCGCGTCGACCGAGTCGGCGCTCTACGCCGAGAACAACGCCTTCCACACCCCCGGCCACGTCGAGGTCGCCGACCTGGTCAAGAGCTGGAACGGCACCGCCCTGCACCAGAGCGGCACCCTCTTCAACGGCCGGCCCGTCGACCTCCTCGCGATCTACAACGCCTACAACAGCGGCAGCGAGCGCGACCTCACGGCGGACGTCGGCTGGACGCCTACCCTGCACACAAAGATCGACAGCGCCGCGGTGGCCGACCGCGAGGTGGCACGCGGCGCGGGCGCAGGGAGGATCCCATGAGCACCGCCGCACCGATGAGCAGCCCGGTCCCGATCGTTCTCGCGGGCGCGCGCGGCCACGGCCGCTGGCACCTGGACAACATCCGCCGGCTCCAGGACAAGGGCATCGTCCGCCTGGCGGGCGTCTGCGAGCTGACCCCGCTGACCGCGGCGGAGATCCCCGAAGGGCTCGGTACGCCCGAGCAGTCTGCCGACTTCGGCGCGCTGCTGGACACGACCGGCGCCCGGATCGCCGTCATCTGCACCCCGATCCCCACCCACACCGACCTGGCCCTGATCGCGGCGCGCAAGGGGGTGCACCTGCTCCTGGAGAAGCCGCCCGCGCCCTCCTACGCCGAGTTCCGGCGGATGGCGGACGGGGTCGCCGAGGCGGGCGTGGTCTGCCAGATCGGCTTCCAGTCGCTGGGCTCGCACGCCGTGCCCGCGATCCGCGCCATGATCGAGGACGGGGTGGTCGGCGAGGTCGCCGGGGTCGGCGGCGCCGGGGCATGGGCCCGGCCGGAGGCGTACTTCCGGCGGGCGCCCTGGGCGGGCAGGCGACGGCTGAACGGCGTCGAGGTGATCGACGGGGCGCTCACCAACCCGCTCGCGCACGCCGTCGCCACCGCCCTCGCGCTGGCCGGCGCCACCCGCGCCACCGACGTCACCGGCATCGAGACCGAGCTGGCGCACGCCAACGCCATCGAGTCCGACGACACCTCCTGCGTCCGCGTCACCACGGCCGACGGCCGCGAGATCGTCGTCGCGGCCACGCTGTGCGCCGAGGACCCCGACGACCCGTACATCATCGTGCACGGCGGCCGCGGCCGGATCACGTACTGGTACAAGCAGGACCGAGTCCTGCTCCAGCGGGCCGGCCACGGCCCCGAGGAGTTCGAGTACGGCCGCACCGACCTGCTGGAGAACCTCGTCGAACACCTCACCGACGGGACGGAACTGCTGGTCCCGCCCGCCGTGACCGAGTCGTTCATGCGGGTCGTCGAGGCGATCCGGGTCGCCCCCGACCCGGTGCGGGTGCCCGACGACGCCTGGCGCCTGCTGCCCGACGAGGAGCGGCGGGTCGTCCCCGGCATCGACGGCCTCGTCGCGGCCGCCGCCGACACCCTCGCCCTCTACTCCGAACTGGGCGCCCCCTGGGCGTTCACGACCGCGCACCCGAAAGAGGTGAGCCCCTGATGACCGCAACCGCACCCGGCGCACCGGTCGTCCTGCGTGTCGCCGGCCGCCCGGTCGCCCGCTACGTGACCCGGCCCGAGCTGCCCGCCCGGCTCTCCCCGCGGCCCTATCTGCACCCCGTCACCACCCTGGCCGGCACGGCGGTCACCGAACTGAGCCCGGCCGACCACGCACACCACCTCGGCGTCGGTGTAGCCGTACCCGACGTCGAGGGGCACAACTTCTGGGGCGGACGCACCTACGTCCGCGACCGGGGCCCGACCGAGCTCGACAACCACGGTGCCCAGCGGCACGGTTCCTTCCAGCTCCGCGACCCGGACGGCTTCGTGGAGGAGCTGCGCTGGGTCGCCTCGGGAACCGAGCTGCTGCGCGAGCGCCGTACCGTCGCGGCCACCGAACTCACCGACACCGCCTGGGCGCTGGACTTCACCTTCTCGCTGACCAACGTCACCTCAGGACCGCTGTCCCTCGGCAGCCCGGCGACGAACGGGCGCCCCGGAGCGGCCTACGGCGGCTTCTTCTGGCGGGCCCGCAAGGAGGACGCGGCCCCCGAGGTCTTCACCGCCGGCACGGAGGGCGAGGCGTCCGTCCACGGCACCCGCGCCGACTGGCTCGCCCTGGCCGGCGCCCACTGGACCCTGGTCTTCGCCGGGGCCACCGCCGCTACCCGCCGCGACCCCTGGTTCGTCCGCACCGCCGAGTACCCGGGCGTCGGCTCCTCGCTGGCCTCCGCGGAGAGGCTGCGGGTCCCGCCCGGCGAGACGGCCGTACGCCGGATCGTCACCGTCGTCGCCGACGGCCGTCTGGACCGGCACGAGGCGGCGGCACTGGTGCGGAAGGCGGTCAACCAGTGACGCACGAGACGTACACCAACCCCGTACTGAACGCCGACTGGTCCGACCCGGACGTCGTGCGGGTCGGCGACGACTTCTACCTCACCGCCTCCAGCTTCGGCCGCGCCCCCGGCCTGCCCCTGCTGCACTCGCGCGATCTGGTCCACTGGACGCTGATCGGCCATGCCCTCGAACGCCTCGAACCGGCGGCCGAGTTCAGTTCTCCGCGGCACGACCGCGGAGTGTGGGCACCGTCCCTGAGGCACCACGACGACCGCTTCTGGATCTTCTGGGGCGACCCCGACCAGGGCATCTTCCAGATCAACGCCCCGCAGATCAGGGGGCCTTGGTCCCGCCCGCACCTGGTGAAGGAGGGCAAGGGCCTCATCGACCCCTGTCCCCTCTGGGACGAGGAGACGGGCGAGGCCTATCTGGTCCACGCCTGGGCCAAGTCCCGTGCGGGCGTCAAGAACCGGCTCACCGGCCACCGGATGCACCCGGAGGGGACGGCCGTCCTCGACGAGGGCAAGGTGATCGTCGACGGGGACCGGATCCCCGGCTGGTTCACCCTCGAAGGGCCGAAGCTCTACCGGCACGACGGCTGGTTCTGGATCTTCGCGCCCGCCGGGGGAGTGGAGACCGGCTGGCAGGGCGCCTTCCGGGCCCGGGACTTCTTCGGCCCGTACGAGGAGCGGATCGTCCTGGAGCAGAAGGACACCCAGGTCAACGGTCCCCACCAGGGCGGCTGGGTACGCACCCGGTCCGGCGAGGACTGGTTCCTGCACTTCCAGCAGCGCGGCGCGTACGGCCGGGTCGTCCACCTCCAGCCGCTGCGCTGGGGCACGGACAACTGGCCCGTCATCGGCGACGAGGGTGCACCCGTGCTCGAGCACCGGCGGCCCGACCTGCCCGCGGGACCGCCCGCCGCACCCGCCACCGACGACGACTTCCCCGGCGGACGCTTCGGCCGCCAGTGGTCGTGGACGGCCAATCCGCAGGACGGTCTCGCCACCCAGCACTCCGCCGACGGGCTGCGTCTGACCTGCGTGCGGACCGCCGACGCGCATGATCTGCGGACCCTGCCGAGCATCCTCACGCAACGGCTGCCCGGCCTTCCGTCCGCCGTGGAGGTGGAGCTGGAGCTGCACAGCGAGGAGCCGGGTGCCCGCGCCGGGCTCGCGGTCCTCGGGGACGCCTTCGGCTGGATAGGGCTCCAGCGGGGCACCGACGGGGCCGTCCACCTCGTGCACCGGTTCGCCGAACCGGTCGCCGAGCGGGAACGGGACGCGGCCCACCCGCGGCTCGCCCCCCGGGGACGGGCGCGCCTGCGGATCGAGGTCGGCACCGGGGCACGTTGCCGTTTCGCGTACGACATCGGTGACGGCCTGCGCTGGTCGGGTCCCGTGTTCGCCGCCACGCCCTGGCGCTGGGTCGGTGCCCTGCTCGGTCTCTTCGCCCTCGCGCCCCCCGGAACCGGGGAGGCCGGAGCGGCCTCCTTCACGGAGTTCCGGATCAGACCGCTCTGACCCCTTCCCCCGTACGCCTGTCGGGAGCCGCATTGGCTTCCTCCCCTGCCTGACGGCGGGGGATTCCAGCGGTCGCCCGCTGGGTTTCCTGCTTCACCGACGACCGCCCCGTCCGGGAGGACTCCCGTTGAGGTCTTACACCGTCTCCACAGGCAGACGTCGCCAGCCCGGCGGCCAGGATGTTGCGTGCCGCGTTCGCGTCGCGGTCGTGCACGACACCGCAGTTGTCGCACGTCCACTCGCGGACGCTCAGCGGCAGCTTCTCGCGGACCGTGCCGCAGTTTCCGCACAGCTTGCTACTGGGGAAGAAGCGGTCGATCACGACGAGTTCGCGCCCGTACCAGGCGCACTTGTATTCCAGCATCGTGCGGAGTTCCGTCCAGGACGCCTCGGAGATGGCGCGCGCGAGCCTGCCGTTCTTGAGCAGGTTACGGACGGTGAGGTCTTCGATCACGACCGTTTGGTTCTCACGGACGAGCCGAGTGGTGAGCTTGTGCAGGAAGTCTCTGCGGCGGTCGGTGATCCGCGCGTGCACACGGGCCACCTTTTGGCGTGCCTTCTCCCGATTCTTCGAGCCCTTGACCTTGCGGGACAGCTCCCGTTGCGCGCGGGCCAGTCGAGTGCGGTCCTGACGCTCGTGCTTCGGGTTGGCGATTTTCTCCCCGGTGGACAGGGTCACCAGGGAGGTGATCCCGGCGTCCAGGCCCACCACCGCGTTGGTGGCGGGGGCTGGAGCAATGACGTCCTCAACGAGCAGCGAGGCGAACCAGCGGCCCGCGCTGTCCCGGGACACCGTCACCGTGGACGGCTCCGCGCCCTCTGGGAGCGGACGCGACCAGCGGATGTCGAGGGCCTCCGCCATCTTCGCCAGCGTCAGCTTCCCGTCACGCCACTTGAACGCGCTGCGGGTGTACTCGGCCGACGCACGGGACTTCTTCCGCGACTTGAAACGCGGGTACTTCGCCCGCCTGGCAAAGAAGCTCCCGAACGCCGTCTGAAGATGGCGCAGCGCTTGCTGGAGAGGGACGGAGGAGACCTCGGTGAGAAAGGCGAGTTCCTCAGTCCTCTTCCACTCCGTCAGCGCTGCGGACGACTCCACATAGGAAATCCGGCGTTGCTCGCTGTACCAGGCGCGAGTGCGCTCCTCCAGTGCTCTGTTGTACACAAACCGGACGCAGCCGAACGTGCGCGACAGCTCCGCTGCCTGCTCGGCCGTGGGGTAAAAGCGGTACCTGAAAGCCCGCTTGACCTGCTGCGTCATACCTCACATCTATCAGTTCCCGTGTGAGGGGCTGCCGTGTGGTGATGGGCGGGCGCCGCGTCGCCCTGGCGACGACTCACCTTTCCCCGCCCCGCTGTGCGGGAGCTTCGATTCCTTCCCCGGTTGACGCCGGGGGTACCCACGAGAGAGAGCCGCAAATGAAGAGCAGCATCCGCAGAAGCAGGCGCGCCGCCCTGGCCGTCGCCCTGGGCTCCGTGCTCGCGCTGACCGCCACCGCCTGCGGCGACGACGGCAGCGGCGGCGCGGGGGACAAGGGAGGCGAGGGCTCCGGCAAGGGGGAGATCACCTTCTGGGACAACAACGGCGGTGTGCGTACCGACGTCTGGAAGGAGATCATCGCCGACTTCGAGAAGGCGAACCCCGACATCAAGGTCAACTACGTCGGTGTGCCGGCCGACAGCGTCCAGTCCAAGTACGACACCGCCATCCAGGGCGGCGGTCTGCCCGACGTCGGCGGCGTGGGCACCGCGATGCTCGCCGAGGTCGCCGCGCAGGGCGCCCTCGAACCGCTGGACAGCCGGATCTCCAAGAGCGCGCTGAACGGCAAGCTCAACGAGAAGTTCCTGGACGGCGTCAAGGCGGCCGGGATCGACGGCAAGACGTACTCGGTGCCGACCTCCGCGAACAACGGCACCCTCTGGTACCGGACCGACCTGTTCCAGCAGGCCGGCCTCGACGCGCCGACGACCTGGACGAAGTTCTACGCGGCCGCCGACAAGCTCACGATCAAGAAGAAGAACGCCTTCGGGTACACCATCCGCGGCGGCGCGGGGTCCATCGCCCAGGCGCTGGACGCCACCTACGGGCAGAGCGGCATCACCGAGTTCTGGAACGGCGAGAAGACCACGGTCAACGACCCCAAGAACGTGGCCGCGCTGGAGAAGTACGTCGGTCTGTTCAAGAAGAACACCCCGTCCGCCGACGTCAACAACGACTTCACCAAGATGGTCGCCCAGTGGGACTCCGGCACCATCGGCATGCTGAGCCACAACCTGGGCTCCTACGGGGACCACGAGAAGGCGCTGGCCGGCAAGTTCAAGGGCATCCCGGCGCCGACGCAGGACGACGGCACGCGGGTGCAGGTGTCCAACCCGGTCGACGGGCTCGGGCTGTTCAAGGCGAGCAAGAACAAGACCGCCGCCTGGAAGTTCATCGAGTTCGCCGCGTCGCACGCGTCCAACAGCAAGTGGAACGAGACGGCGGGTCAGGTGCCGGCGAACAACGAGGCCGCGCAGGACAGCTGGGTGCAGGAGTCGGAACCGACGAAGCTGGCCGCCGAGGCGCTGGCGGGCACCACCACCAAGATCGTGCAGCTGCCCTACTACCTGCCCGACTGGAACACCATCTCCAAGGCGGACAACGAGCCGAACTTCCAGAAGGTGCTGCTCGGGAAGCTGAGCCCGAAGGACTTCCTGAACACGTTGGCCGAGCAGCTGAACGCGGCGCAGGCCGACTGGAAGAAGAACCACGCGTAGGTCACGCGGTTTCGGTCGTGGGGGACTGCGGACCCGTTGTGGCTGGTCGCGCAGTTCCCCGCGCCCCTAGGGAATTCACTGAACCCCTGCTGAAAGGTCCTCTGGTGTCCCTTACCCGCAGACAGGTCACCTCGGCGGCGCTCGCCGCCGTTCCGCTGGGCGTGGTGGCCGCCGGGCCCGCCCGGGCCGGGGCCCGTCGGCCCCGCACGCTCTTCATCGCCGGTGATTCCACCGCCGCCCAGAAGTACTCCGACGCCGCTCCCGAGACCGGGTGGGGAATGGCGCTCCCCTTCTTCCTGCACAAGGACCGGCCCGTCGCCAACCACGCGGTGAACGGGCGCAGTTCGAAGAGCTTCGTCGACGAGGGCCGGCTCGACGCCGTCCTCGCCGCGATCCGGCCCGGGGACCTGCTCCTCGTCCAGTTCGCGCACAACGACGAGAAGACCACCGATCCGACCCGCTACACCGAGCCCTGGACCACCTACCAGGACTACCTGCGGATGTACGTGGACGGTGCCCGTGCGAAGGGCGCCCGGCCGGTGTTGGCCACGCCCGTCGAGCGCCGCAGGTTCGACGCCGAGGGGAACGCCGTGCCGACGCACGGCGAGTACCCGGCCGCCATGCGCGCGCTCGCCGAGGCGGAGCGGGTGGCACTGCTCGACGTCCAGGCGCTGTCGCTCGCGCTGTGGCAGCGGCTGGGCGTCGAGGAGACGAAGACGTACTTCAACTGGACCGCGTCCGAGCAGGACAACACGCACTTCAATCCGCCGGGCGCGATCGCCGTCGCGCGGCTCGTCGTGGGGGAGTTGCTGCGGACGCGGGTGCTCGGGCCGCGTGACGTGGTCCGGCTGCACGACGAGATCCCCACGTCCTGGATCACCTGGCCCGCACCGCTCGCCTAGGACCCGCCCCCGCTCGCGCAGGACCCGCACGCCTTTCGCCACAAGAGGAGAACCGTACAGTGCGTACACAGATATGTCATGGACGCGTCATTGCTGCCCTGGTCGGCTGCACCGCGCTGGTCCTGTCCGTCACCGGCACGGCGTCCGCCCAGGCCGACGCCCACTCCCGCTCCTCGTCCCGCGACCTCGGCCGTCAGGTCCTGGCCGCGAACGACGGCTGGGCCGCCTACGGGACGGGCACCACGGGCGGGTCGGCCGCCGACGCCGCCCATGTGTACACCGTCACCACCTGGGCCGAGTTCAAGGCCGCCCTCGCCGCCGGCGGCAGCGCGCCGAAGATCATCAAGGTGAAGGGCGTCATCGACGCCGTCGCCGAGGGCTGTGACGCCTTCGCCGCGCCCGGCTACGACTTCGACGCCTACCTCGCCGCGTACGCGCCCGAGACCTGGGGCCTCGACACCGATCTGAGCGCCGAGCCCGCCGACAGCCCGGAGGGGCTGCGGCGCGCCTCCGCCGCCGCCCAGGACACGGCCATCAAGGCGAACATCCCCGCCAACACCACCATCGTCGGCATCGGGAGGAACGCCGGCTTCAAGGGCGTCAGCCTGCAGATCAAGGCCGTCGACAACGTGATCATCCGGAACCTGGCCTTCGAGTCGCCCATCGACTGCTTCCCGCAGTGGGACCCGACCGACGGCACCAACGGCAACTGGAACTCCGAGTACGACACGGCCGTCGTCTACGGCTCGACGCACGTATGGCTGGACCACAACACGTTCACCGACGGATCGCACCCGGACAGCGCCGCGCCGACCTACTTCGGCATGCTGTACCAGCAGCACGACGGCGAGCTGGACATCGTCCGGGGCGCCGACTACGTCACCGCCTCCTGGAACGTCTTCACCGACCACGACAAGACGATCCTCATCGGCAACAGCGACAGCGAGTCGACGGCCGTCGGCGACCGGGGGCACCTGAAGGTGACCTTCCACCACAACCAGTTCTCGAACCTGGTCGAACGCGCCCCCCGGGTCCGCTTCGGGCAGGTCGACTCCTACAACAACCACTTCGTCGCCGACGACGCCTTCGCCTACAGCTTCGGCATCGGCAAGGAGTCCCGACTCGTCGCCCAGCACAACGCGTTCACGCTGCCGACGGGGGTCAGCGCGGCCAAGGTGCTGAAGCGGTGGAACGTGTCGCCGCTCACCGCCGACGACAACTACGTCAACGGCCGGCTCACGGACCTGATCGCCGTGCACAACGCGGAGATCCCGGCCGAGGTCCTGGAGTCCGGCGCGGGCTGGACGCCGACCCTGCGCACCAAGGTCGACCCGGCGAAGGCCGTCCCCCGGATCGTCGACTGCGGCGCGGGCGCCGGGCGCCTGGGCTGACCCCTTCGGCCGACCCCTCCTACGAAGGCCGGGGCGGGCGGCGACCGTCGCCGCCCCGGCCCCCTCAGCAGAGCCGCACCGCCAAGGAGCACCCGCATGTCCTCGCCCCGACACCCCCACGCCCCCCGACTCCCGCTCTCCAGAAGGGGGTTCCTCACGGCGACCGCCGGTACGGTCGCAGCCCTCGGCCTCGCCGCCACGCCCGCGCGGGCCGCCACCGCGCGCCGCGGCCCCTTCGGCCGCCACGGCTCCCCGGCCGATCGGCTCACCCCGCGGACCCTGTACGTCGACCCGCTGGGCCGGGGCGACTTCACCGGCGTCCGGGACGCCGTCGCCGCCACCACCGGCAGCGGCTGGACCCTGGTCCTCGCCCCCGGCACCTACCGGGAGACCGTCGCCCTCGACGTCACCCGCACCGAGGCCACCTGGATCGGCGCCTCCGAGGACCCCCGTGACGTCGTGATCGTCTACGACAACGCGGCCGGCACCGCCAAGCCCGGCGGGGGCACCTACGGCACCACCGGGTCGGCCACCACCACCGTGCAGGCCGACGGCTTCACCGCCCGCTGGATCACCTTCGCCAACGACTGGCTGCGCGCCGACCACCCCGACATCACCGGCACCCAGGCCGTCGCCATCAAGGTCCAGGGCGACCGCTCCGCCTTCCACCACTGCCGTTTCCTCGGCCACCAGGACACCCTGTACGCCGACTCCATCGCCCTCGCCGCCTTCGCCCGGCAGTACTACGCGCACTGCTACGTCGAGGGAGACGTCGACTTCGTCTTCGGCCGGGCGACGGCCGTCTACGAGCAGTGCCACTTCCGCACCCTGAACCGCACCGACCTGGCCGCGGCCCCCTACGGCTTCGTCTTCGCGCCCTCGACGGCGGGCGCCAACCCGCTCGGTTACCTGGTCGTCCGCGGCCGGATCAGCAGCGAGGCGCCCGCCGCCTTCTACAAGCTGGCCCGCCCCTGGGTTCCGAGCTCCGACACCACCGCCCGCCCGAGCCTCACCGTCCGCGACACCCGCCTGGACGCCGGGATCGACGCCGTCGCGCCCTACACCAACATGTCGGCCTCCTTCCCCTGGCAGAACCAGCGCTTCGCCGAGTACCGCAACAGCGGGCCGGGAGCACGGATCACCGTCCCCGAGAACCGCCCCCAACTCACCGCGGAACAGGCGCGATCGGCGACCCGCGGGGCCTACCTGGGCGACTGGGAGCCCTGGAAGGGGGAGTGCTGAGATGCTGCGCCGACGCACCCTCCTCGCGGGCATCACGGGCGCTGCCCTGATCACCGCGACTCCGGCCCACGCCCGGTCCCAACGCGTCCTGCACGTCCGCCCCGGCGACTCCCTCCAGGCCGCCGTGGACGCCGTCGACGGCCCCGGCCGGACGATCGTCGTGCACCCGGGCACGTACCGGGAGGTCGTGAACGTGCCTGCGGAGAAAGGCGAGTTGACGATACGGGGCGTCTCCCGCGACCCGCGCGCCGCCGTGCTCGTGTACGACAACGCCAACGGGACCGCCAAGCCCGACGGGTCCGGAACCTACGGCACCGCGGGCTCCGCCACCTTCACCTCCGCCGCGCCCGGCCTCACCGTCCGCGACCTCACCCTCGCCAACGACTGGCTGCGCGCCGACCACCCGGAGATCACCGGCACCCAGGCGGTCGCCGCCTACGTCACCGGCGACCGCACCCACTTCGACAACGTCCGCCTCCTGGCCCACCAGGACACCCTGTTCGCCGACACCACCGCGCTGGACGCCTTCGACCGGCAGTACTTCCACCGCTGCTACATCGAGGGAGACGTCGACTTCGTCTTCGGTCGGGGCCGGGCCGTCTTCGACGCCTGCCACTTCCACACCCTGCAGCGGGACGTGAGCTTCACGCCCAAGGGCATGGTCTTCGCCCCCGCCACCGCCCGGGCCGATCCCTACGGCTTCCTCGCCCTGCGCGGCCGCATCACCTCGGGCGCCGAGGACGCGGCGTACAAGATCGCCCGCCCCTGGGTGCCCTCGTACGAGACGACCGCCTGGCCCTCGCTGGTCGTACGGGACACCTGGATCGGCCCCGGGATCGACGCGGTCGCCCCGTACACCAACATGCGCGACGCCTACCCCTGGCAGACCATGCGCTTCCGCGAACACGCCAACTCCGGGCCCGGCGCGGTGATCTCGGTGCCGGAGAACCGGCCGCAGCTGACCGCCGAGGAGGCGGCCACCCACACCCGGCGGACGTATCTCGGGGACTGGAGGCCGTATGGACGCCCGTGACCCGGGGGTGGGGCGGCGGGCCTTCGTGGCCGGCACCGGAGCCGCACTCCTGACCGGGACCGTCGCTCCCGCCGCCGCGCAGGCGGCCGTCGCGGAGGGACCGGCATGCGCCGCGGAGGGACCGGGAGCCTCCGTGGACGGGCGGACGGCTGTCGTGGACGGGCCGCTGCCGGACTTCCACCCCGCCCTCAGAGCCGCGCTGACCTTCCCCCTGGCCTGGGGTAAGTCCCCGATCCGCGACTTCCGCGCCTGGCGCCGGGCCGCCCGCGCCAAGGTCGAGGAGCTGCTGGTCGTCGGATCACAGGACCGGACCTCGTACGCCCCCGAGTTCACCGACCGGCGCCGGCAGGACGGCTACACGAGCGAGCTGGTGACACTCTCCCTCACCCGCCACGAACGCATCCGCGCCGCGCTCCTCACCCCGGACGGCCCCGGCCCCTTCCCGGCCGTGCTGCTCCTGCACGACCACGGGGCGAAGTTCGACATCGGGAAGGAGAAACTGGTCCGGCCCTGGTACGACGACACCCGGCTCGCCTCCGCGCAGGGTTGGTCGGAGCGGTACTTCAGCGGACGGTTCGTCGGTGACGAGCTGGCCCGGCGTGGGTATGTCGTGCTGTGCGCGGACGCCCTCGGCTGGGGCGACCGCGGACCCCTCGCCTACGACCAGCAGCAGGCCCTCGCCTCCAACTTCTACCACCTCGGCTCCTCGCTCGCCGGCCTCATGGCCCGCGAGGACGCCCGGGCCGCCGGGTTCCTGGCCGGCCTCGACATGGTTGACCGGGGCCGGGTCGCGGCCGTCGGGTTCTCCATGGGCGCCTTCCGCGCCTGGCAGGCGGCCGCGCTCAGCGACGACCTCGCCGCCGCGGCGGCCGTCTGCTGGATGACCGGCCTGAAGGAAATGATGGTGCCCGGCAACAACACCCTGCGCGGGCAGTCCTCGTACTACATGCTCCACCCCGGGCTTCCCCGGTTCCTCGACTTCCCCGACGTGGCGAGCATCGCCGCACCCAGGCCGATGCTGTTCTTCGACGGCGGGCTCGACCCGCTGTTCCCCGCCGACGGCGTCCAGGTCGCGCACGACAAACTGCGCGCCGTCTGGCGCTCCCGTCACGCCGAGGAGCGGTTGCACCTGAAGAGCTGGCCCGACCTCGGCCATGTCTTCGTCGACCGCATGCAGGACGAGGTCTTCAGCTGGCTCGACACCGTCCTCTGAACCGCTCTCCCGCTCCCTCCCGCTGAACGACGGAAAGGACCCGCACTCCATGTCTCGTCGTACCGCTCTCACGGCCGTCGCCGCCCTCACCCTGGGCGCCGGACTCGCCGTCCTGCCCACCCAGGCGCAGGCCGCCACCGTGGTGGTCAGCAACTCCACCGACCTGTCCAACGCCATCAAGAACGCCACCGCGGGCACGGTCATCCAGGTCCGCGCCGGCACCTACTACCCGACGGCCACCCTCCAGTCCACGGCCAACGGCACCTCCTCGTCGCCCGTCACCCTCACGGCGTACGGCTCGGAGACCGTGAAGATCGACGGCTCGTCGCTGCCCGACGGGGACTGGATCTTCAAACTGACCGCCGACTACTGGAACGTCTCCAACCTCACCTTCCAGAACTCCCCGGACAGCGCGGTCGTCTGCCAGTCCTGCACCGGCACCAACTGGAACAACATCAAGACCATCAACGGCGGCGACTCCGGCTTCACCCTCACCGGAGACGGCACGGTCAACAACACCGTCAGGAACATCGACTCCTACGGCCACTACGACGCCGCCAACCACGGCGAGAACGCCGACGGTGTCGCCGTGAAGTACGGCTCCGGCACCGGCAACCTGATCACCGGCGCCCGCCTCTACAACAACTCGGACGACGGCATCGACTTCTGGTCCTTCTCCTCGCCCGTCACCATCGAGCACACCTGGTCCTTCGGTAACGGCGTCAACCGCTGGTCCGACTCGGCCTTCGCGGGCGACGGCAACGGCTACAAGCTGGGCGGGGACGGCGAGGTGGTCGCGCACGTCGTCAACAACTCGGCCGCCTGGGGCAACGCCGGGAACGGTTTCACCGAGAACTCCAACAAGGGTGCGATCGTCATCAACCGCACCACCGCCTACGCCAACAGCAAGTGGGGCTACTACTTCGCCACCGGCGCCGCCAAGCTCGGCAAGAACCTGGCGGTGAGCAACGGCGGTGGCGCGGTCAGCAAGGGCTCGTCGGTCACCTCGGCCGGCAACAACTGGGACTCCGGCGTCTCCACGCCCGCCTTCAGGTCCACGGACGCGAGCTCCACGTACAACGCGCGCAGTTCGAGCGGCACCCTGCCCACGACCACGTTCCTGACGACGGGTTCGGCGACCATCGGAGCGACCATGGACTGACCTGCCGGGCTCCCACCGGGCCGTCCGGGCGCCTGACCCGATCGTCCGCCCCGATCGCTTGACCCGATTTTTGCCCGTGAACGGGTAACGGTCGGGCAACGGGTCTCGCGCTCGGCCGTGTGACGCGCGTAGAAAACGTGTCATGCATAAGCCACTTCGCCTCGCGGCCGTCGCCGCTGCCTGCGCCGTCGCCGGCGCCGCCCTGTACGGCGCCGGCGCGGCCACGGCCGGCCAGTCCACGGCCAACTCCACCCACGAGCCCTACAACATCGGGCTCCTGGTGAAGGACCTCGACACCTACTACGGCACCGCGCCGGACGCGAACGGCGTGTACCAGGCGTCGCCGGCCAGCCCGTACGCCAAGGACCTCGCGAGCATCGACAAGGCCGCGAGGAAGTACATCGACCAGGCCGCCCGCAAGGCGGTCAGGAAGGGCGAGAAGCCCGCGGTCGTCTTCGACATCGATGACACGCTGCTGCTCAGCCTCGACTACGAGAAGCGGTACAACTACACGTACAGCTCCGCCACTTGGGCGGCATACGTGAACAAGGCCGACCGCCCGGCGGTGTTCGGCAGCCCCGAACTCGTGCAGTACGCCGAGAAGCAGGGCGTCGAGGTCTTCTACAACTCGGGCCTCAGCGAGGCGCAGCGCTCCGCCGCCGTCGAGAACCTGAAGAAGGTGGGCGCCGACATCAACCTCGACGCCGACCACATGTTCCTCAAGAACGCGGCCACCCCGCCGTCGTACCTGAGCGGCTGCGCCACCCCGGGCGCCTGGACCTGCACGACCGTCCAGTACAAGTCCGGCACCCGCAAGCACATCGAGGGCGACCTCGGGTACGAGATCATCGCGAACTTCGGCGACCAGTACTCGGACCTCGAGGGCGGCTACGCCGACCGGACGTACAAGCTGCCGAACCCGACGTACTACGTCGGCTGACGCGACCTTCTCGATCTCTTTCGGTGGCACGGCAACCTGTTCCGGCCACGGTGACGACTGAGGAGCGGAAACGGGCCGGGGCGGCCCCTCCGTCCCGTTTCCGCTCTCACTCGCTCACCGAAAGGAACGCCCCGTGCGCATGAGCACCGGACGCCACCGCAGGACCCGCACCCTCTCGATCGCCGCCGCGGTGGCGGTCTCGGCGGGGGCGGGCGGCGTCTACCTCGGCCTGTCCGGCGGCGGCGCCGAGGCCGCCTCGTCGACGGTCACCGTCTCCACCACCGCCCAGCTGGAGTCGGCCGTGCAGAACGCGGTCGCCGGCACCGTCATCCAGGTCCGCGGCGGCACGTACTACCCGACGGCCACCCTCAAGTCGACCGCCAGCGGCACGAGTTCGGCCCGGATCACCCTTCAGGCGTACGGCACCGAGAAGGTGAAGATCGACGGGTCCAAGCTGCCCGCCGGCTCCTGGCTCGCCGGGATCTACGGCAGCTACTGGACCGTGCAGAACCTCACTTTCCAGTCCTCCCCGGCCCAGGGCTTCGTCGTCACCTCGTCGACCGGCGGCGTCTTCAAGAACCTGGTCACGGCGAACAACGGCGACTCCGGGTTCACCCTCCGCGGCGACAACACCGTCAACAACCTCGTGCAGAACCTGGACAGTTACGGAAACTACGACGGCGCCGGGCACGGCCAGAACGCGGACGGCATCGCCATCAAGTTCGGGTCGGGCACCGGGAACAGGATCACGGGCGCCCGTCTCTACAACAATTCGGACGACGGCCTCGACCTGTGGCAGTTCTCGACGCCGGTCACCATCGAGCACTCGTGGGCCTTCGGCAACGGGAAGAACCGGTGGAGCGACGCCGCGTTCGAGGGCAACGGCAACGGGTTCAAGCTGGGCGGCGGGGGCGTGGCCGTCGCGCATGTCGTCAACAACGACGCGGCCTGGGACAACACGCTGAACGGCTTCACCGAGAACTCCAACACCGGGGCGATCGTGCTGAACCGCAACACCGCGTACGCCAACACCGAGGCGGGGTTCTACTTCGCCACCGGCAAGGCCAGGCTCGCCCGCAACCTCGCGGTCGGCAACAAGGGCGGGCTCGACAAGCTGGGTTCGTCGGCCGTCTCCGCGGCGAACAACTGGGACGGCGGAGTGTCCACGCCGGCGTTCATCTCGACGGACGCGACGACGGCCTACGGCGCCCGGAAGGCGGACGGCTCGCTGCCCGCGACGACCTTCCTCACCACGGGCTCGACCACCATCGGTACGACGATGAAGTAGACGGTGTCCCGGTGGTCAGGAGTCGCCTTCGCCGTCCTCGGCGGAGGCGAAGTCACCGCCCACGGCGCCCTGTCGCTGCTCCGAGCGGCCCGTGACCGCGTAGGTGTCGTCCTTGGCGTCGCGGCCGCCGCGGTCGTGGTCGTACTGCCCGGCGAAGACCCACTCGCCCTTGGCGACCGTACGGCCCTCCTTGAGCACCCAGGTGTAGACCAGGAAGCCGTCCCGCTCGGCCACCGAGAACGTGAAGTCGTCCTCGGGCAGTGAACGCCAGGCGCCCGCCGACGAGACCCCGCCGGTCTGCGCGACCTTCAACTGCACGGTCAGTGTGGTGAGTGCCTCGGACGTCTTGATCGTGACGTTGCTCTGCGCCCAGAAGTCGTTGCTGTGCGGGTCGACCGAGCCGTCCGACCACAGCGGGCCGTCCTCGTCGTCGGCCGTCGCCGGCAGCAGCGTGGCCACGGGCGCGGAGGGCGTCGCCGCGGAGCTCTGAGACGGGGAGGCGCTCGGCTTCGCCGGGGCCTTCGCGCCGCCGCCGGAGCTCGGCGTGGCCTTCGGCGAGGCAGGCGGGCGGCTCGTCGCGTCCGGGGACTCCACCGGCGGCGGGGAGACGGAGACCGTCTGCTGGGCCGGGGTGTCGTCCTTCACGGCGGACGCCACCGCGTAGCCGCCGACCGCGAGCATGCCCGCGACCGCCGCCGTGGCGCCCACGATCCGTGCCCAGCCCCACAGGGCCGGGCGGCTCGCCCGGTGGTCGGACCGCTCCGGTTCCTGTCCCTGCCCCGCCATGCCCCGCTCGACGCGGGCCAGGATGTACGCCCGGTCGGGCTCGTGCGCCTCGGCCGCCTCGTGCAGCCGGGCGCGCAGCTCGTCGTGCACGTCCCGCTGCATCGTCATCGGTCCCTTCCTGAGGCCGAGGCCTCACCGGTGCGCACCATGGCAGGCATCTTGAGCGGAGCCCCCTTGGCGCCGAGCAGTTTCTGGAGCTCGGCCATTCCCTTCGAGGTCTGGCTCTTCACCGTACCGACCGAGACCCCCAGGGCGAGCGCGGTGTCCTTCTCCGACAGGTCGAAGGCGTGCCGCAGCACCACACAGGCGCGTTTGCGGAACGGAAGTCTACGCAGCGCCGACTGGACGTCCACCACGCCCGCGATGTCGGGGTTCTCCGTCTTCTCCTCGCGCTGCGACCAGAACAGCGCGATCCTGCGGCGTTCCCGGACGGCGCTGCGGATGCGGGTGCGGGCGAGGTTGGCGACGACGCCGCGGGCGTACGCCACCGGATGGTCGGCCGCGCGCACGCGGTCCCAGCGGTTCCACAGCGCGAGCAGCGCGTCCGCCGCGAGATCGTCGGCGGCGTCCGCCTCACCGGTCAGCAGGTGGGCGAGACGGGACAGTTCGGCGTAGTGGCGATCGAAGAAGGCATGGAATTCCACGGAGGCGGCGTCGTCGACGACTGTGCCCACGGGTGACCTCTTCTCGGAACGACTGCTGTGCCTGTGTGTGTCATGTGAATGACATGCGGATGCCCCGAGGAGGTGGCCGGGGCGAGATCGGGAAGCGTAGCAGTGATCGATTACTCGGTCTGGTGCGGGGGTTCGAACATCATGTGGCGGGCCGAACGTCCTCGGAGTCCGATTCCGTAACACGGCGAAAACCTGAAGACGGTTCAACACGGCCACAATCCAGCCAGCATCCGCGCACAGATCATTCAGGCCCCTAGGAGCACCAGCCATGTCCGAGACGAAGACGACGGCCGACCGGCCGGGTACCGCGCCACCCGCGGCGAACAGCGTCGACCGGTACTTCAGGATCTCCGAGCGGGGGTCCACCTTCGGCCGTGAGATACGCGGCGGCTTCGCCACGTTCTTCACCATGGCCTACATCCTTGTCCTGAATCCCATCATCCTGGGCAGCGCCAAGGACAAGTTCGGGCACCAGCTCGACGCCGTCCAACTCACCACCGCCACCGCCCTGGTGGCCGCGGTGATGACGGTCATCATGGGCGTCGGCGGCAACCTGCCCCTCGCCCTCGCGGCGGGCCTCGGCCTGAACGCGGTCGTCGCCTTCCAGATCGCCCCGTTGATGAGCTGGGACGACGCGATGGGCCTCATCGTGCTCGAAGGCCTGCTGATCTGCGTCCTGGTGGTGACCGGTCTGCGCGAGGCAGTCATGCACGCCATCCCGCAACCGCTGAAGCAGGCGATCAGCGTCGGCATCGGCCTGTTCATCGCCTTCATCGGCTTCGTCGACGCCGGCTTCGTCAGCCGCATCCCCGACGTCGCCAACACCACCGTCCCCGTGCAGCTCGGCGGCACCGGCACCCTCTCCGGCTGGCCGGTGCTCGTCTTCTGCCTCGGCGTGCTGCTGACGATCGGTCTGCTGGCCCGCAAGGTCAAGGGCGCGATCCTGATCAGCATCGTGACGATGACGGTCCTCGCGATCGTCATCAACTCGATCGCGGACATCAAGTCCTGGGGCCTGACCACGCCCTCGTGGCCCGACAAGATCGTCGACACCCCCGACTTCGGGCTGATCGGTCACTTCAGCCTGTTCGGTGCCTTCGGCGAGACCAGCGTCATCACCGTCGTCCTGCTGATCTTCACCCTGATCCTGTCCGACTTCTTCGACACCATGGGCACCGTCGTCGGCATCAGCGCGGAGGCCGGGCTGCTGGACGAGAAGGGCGACGTGCCGGGCCTCGGCCGGGTGCTGCTCATCGACGGCGCGGCGGCGGTCGCGGGCGGCGCGGCCTCGTCGTCCTCCGCGACCTCCTACATCGAGTCGGCCGCCGGCGTCGGCGAGGGCTCGCGCACCGGCTTCTCCAACCTGGTCACCGGTGGACTGTTCGCGTGCGCCCTGTTCCTGACGCCGCTCCTCACCATCGTCCCGCTCCAGGCCGCAGCCCCGGCCCTGGTCGCCGTCGGCTTCCTGATGATGACCCAGGTCAAGAGCATCGACTGGGACAAGTACGAGATCGCGATCCCGGCGTTCCTCACCATCGCCGTGATGCCGTTCACCTACTCGATCACCAACGGCATCGGCGCGGGCTTCCTCGCGTACGTCGTCATCAAGACGGTGCTCGGCAAGGCGAAGGAGGTCCACTGGCTGCTGTGGGGGGCCTCGGCGCTGTTCGTGGTGTACTTCGCGATCGACCCCATCGAGCAGGTGCTGGGCGTGTAGTTCCCCGGGGGCGACCCCCGACCCCCGGCCGGGAGCGGGCTCGGCCGGGGGTCTCGGTACTCAGCTCTTCAGCGCCGCTTTCATCATCGCCTTCGCGACCGGGGCGGCCAGCCCGTTCCCGCTGACCTCGGACCGCGCGGCGTCGGACTGTTCGACCACCACCGCCACGGCGACCTGCTTGCCGGAGGAGTCGGACTTCCCGTACGACGTGAACCAGGCGTACGGCGCCTTGCTGTTGTTCTCGCCGTTCTGGGCCGTGCCCGTCTTGCCGCCGACGGTGACGCCGTCGATGAGCGCGTTCGTGCCGGTGCCCTTCTCGACGACCGTCTCCATCGCCGACCGGAGCTGTTCGGCGGTGGAGGAGCTGACGATCTGCGTGGTCGACGCCTCGTCGTCGTAGTCCTTCAGGACGTCGCCGCCGCCGTCGGTGATCTGCGAGACCATGTGCGGCGAGACGAGCTTGCCGCCGTTGGCGATGGCGGCCGACACCATGGCCATCTGCAGCGGCGTCGCGGTCACGTCGAACTGGCCGATGCCGGTCAGAGCGGTGGACGACTCGTCCATGTCGGACGGGTACACGCTCGGGTACGCCCGCACCGGCACGTCCTGGCTGTCGTCGTTGAAGCCGAACTTCTCGGCCGTCGCCCTCAGCTTGTCCTGTCCGAGCTCGACGGCCATGTGCGCGAACACGTTGTTGCAGGAGTACTGGAGCGCGACCCGGATCGTGGCGTTCTCGCAGGGCGCGGACGTGTTTTCGTTCTTCAGGACCGTGCGCGTGCCCGGCAGGGTGTACGGGTCCTCGCTGTCGGTCTTCTCGTCCACCGACGAGTACAGCCCGTCCTCCAGCGCGGCCGCCGCCACGACCAGCTTGAACGTCGAGCCCGGCGCCAGCGGCTGCCGCAGCGCCCGGTTGGTCAGCGGCTTGTCGGAGTCCGCGTTGAGCTTCTTCCAGGCCGTCCCGGCGGTGTTGGCGTCGGTCAGCGTCGACGGGTCGTACGAGGGGGTCGACACCACCGCGAGGATCTGGCCGGTCGCCGGGTCGACCGCGACCGCCGCGCCCTTCTTGTCGCCGAGCGCGTCGTACGCCGCCTTCTGCACGTCCGGGTCGATCGTGGTGATCACGTTGCCCGGGTCGGCCCGCTTGTCGGTGACCGTGTCCAGCGCGGTCTTCAGCCGGGTGTCCGTGCCGTTGAGCAGGTCCGCGTAGATGCCCTCCAGCTGCGTGGGGGCGTAGCTCTGCGAGGCGTAGCCCGTCACCGCCGCGTACAGCTCGCCGTCCGTGTACGTGCGTTTGTATCTGAGGTCGCCGCCCGTGGTGACGGCCGAGCCGGTGATCGCCTTTCCGGCCACGATGATGTTCCCGAGCGGCTCCGCGTACGTCTCGATCGCGTTGCGCCGGTTGTCCTTGTCGTCCGCGAGTGCCCGGCCCTCGTAGAACTGCACCCAGGTCGCCCGGAGCAGCAGGGCGAACACCAGCAGCAGCGCGAAGACCGAGGCGCGCCTGATCGTCTTGTTCATTGCGAACGGAAAGACGAGCGGGAGGGAGGCGATCGTTCCCGTTCGCCCGTTTTCTCATCGACCGTTCATCCGAGACCGGTTCACTCGGGGACCGGCCACTGCGGCCGGGCTCAGGCCTCCAGCCGCAGCACGATCTCCTCGATCTCGCCGCCCCGCGCGTTCGCGTAGCCGGTGGCCCGGGCGGTGGACCGGAAGCCGCACTTCTCCAGGACGCGCAGGGAGCCCGCGTTGTCGGCCGCCGCCCGCGCGAACAGCGGACGCTCCGGGACCTCGGCCACCAGCGCCCCCAACGCCTGCGTGGCGATGCCCCGGCCCCAGTAGGCGCGGTCCACCCAGTACGTCACCTCGCGCTCGCCCGGCTCCCCGTACACCGCCGCGCTGCCGACGACGTCCCCGTCGGCCAGGATCGTGCGCGGCACGGCGGACGAGGCGAGGATCCTCGCCCAGTGGGCGTCGAACGCGTCCCGGTCGGCCGGATCCTTCGCGGTGAACGCGGCCATCCGCAGGGACTCGGGGTCGTTCATCTGCCGGAAGAACACCGGCAGATCGCTGTCGTGGACCTGGCGCAGGGAGATCAGCATGCCTCAGAGCCTACGGGTGGCCAGCGTGAGCCGGTCGCGTGCGTCGAACAGCGCGTCCTTCACCAGCTGCTCGTGCGCGGGGGTGAGCCTCGCCACCGGCACCGAGCAGCTGATCGCGTCCCGGGCCGGCGTGCGGTACGGGATCGCCACGCCGAAACAGCGCAGGCCCAGCGTGTTCTCCTCGCGGTCCACCGAGAAGCCCTGCTCACGGATCTGGTGCAGCTCCTCGATGAGCTTCTCGCGGTCCGTGATGGTGTGCTCGGTCAGCGCGGGCAGCGTCTCCGGCAGCAGCTTGCGGACCTGCTCGTCGCTGTAGGTGCTCAGCAGCGCCTTGCCCAGCGAGGTGGAGTGGGCGGGGAGCCGGCGCCCGACCCGGGTGAAGGGGCGCAGGTAGTGCTGGGACTGGCGGGTGGCGAGGTACACGACGTTCGTGCCGTCGAGCCGGGCCAGGTGGATGGTCTCGGTGGTGTCGTCCGAGAGCCGGTCCAGGGTGGGGCGGGCGGCCGCGACCACCTCGTCGCCGTCGATGTAGGAGGTGCCGACGAGCAGCGCCCGTACCCCGATGCCGTACCGCGTGCCCGTCGCGTCCGTCTCCACCCAGCCCAGCTCCACCAGCGTGCGCAGCAGCATGTAGAGACTGGACTTGGGATAACCGACGGCCTCCTGGACCGACGCCAGAGAGTGCATTCCTGGGCGGCCGGCGAAGTATTCCAGCAGCTCAACCGTCCGCACCGCGGACTTGACCTGCGCCCCGCCCCCCGTCTCGCCAGCCGACATCGCCCTTGACCCCTTCGTTCGACGGGAAATACGCTCCGACAGCATATTCATCATCAGAGACAGCGTTCAGTATATCGAACGACCCTGATGAATGAGCCAGTACCAAACGTGGTCAGAACCAAGCGTGGAGGGACCCGCGGTGGCAGCAGCACCAGTCTGGAGTGTCGACCCCCGAACCGGGAAGCAGCGTGAACAGGTTGCGGTGGAGGCCACGGCCCAGGAGGTCGACGCCGTCGTCCGCGCCGCCCATGAGGCGCGCGGCTTCCTCGCCGACCGTAGCGTCCGCGCCGCCTTCCTGCGTTCCGCCGCCGACCGGCTCCAGGCGGCCAAGGACACGCTCGTGGAGGTGGCCGACGCGGAGACCGCGCTCGGCCCGGTCCGGCTGACCGGAGAGCTCGCCCGCACCTGCTACCAGCTGCGCGCGTTCGCCGACATCGTCGACGAGGGCGCGTTCCTCGACGTCGTCATCAGCCACCCCGACGACACCGCCACCCCGCCCATCCCCGACCTGCGCCGCTACAAGGTGCCGCTCGGGGTGGTGGCCGTGTACTCGGCGTCCAACTTCCCCTTCGCGTTCTCCGTCGCCGGCGGTGACACCGCCAGCGCGCTCGCGGCGGGCAACCCGGTCGTCGTCAAGTCCCACCCCGACCACCCGGGCCTGTCCGAGCTGGTCGCCAAGGTGGTGCGCAACGCCGCCGCCGAGCACGGCATCCCGGCCGGCGTGCTGGGTCTGGTGCACGGCTTCGAGGCCGGCGTCGAGCTGATCAAGCACCCGCTGGTCGCCGCGGCCGGTTTCACCGGGTCGATCCGGGGCGGACGCGCGCTGTTCGACGCGGCGGCGGCCCGCCCGGTGCCGATCCCGTTCCACGGCGAGCTGGGGTCGCTGAACCCGGTCGTGGTGACCGAGGCGGCCGCGGCCGAGCGGGCCGAGGCGATCGGCACCGGCCTCGCCGGGTCCATGACGCTGGGTGTCGGCCAGTTCTGTGTGAAGCCGGGGCTGGTCCTGGTGCCGTCCGGCGCGGCCGGCGACGGGCTGGTCAAGTCGCTCACGGACGCGGTGAGCGACACCGACGCGGGCGTGCTGCTCGACCACCGGATGCGCGACAACTTCATCGCCGGGGTGGCCGAGCGGGCCGGGCTGCCCGACGTGGAGTCGCCGGTGACGCCCGGCGCGGGCGGGGAACACACCGTCAGCGCGGGCTTCCTGACCGTGCCGGCCTCCCGGCTGGCCGCCGAGGGCGCGCACGACCTGCTGCTCGAGGAGTGCTTCGGGCCGGTCACCGTCGTGGTCCGCTACGACGACGAGGGCGAGGTCAAGGCGGTGCTGTCGCGCCTGCCCGGAAACCTCACGGCGACCGTCCAGCTGTCCGAGGGGGAGGCCGCGGGCGAGGGCCGCGGCGGGGAGATCCTCGCCGAGCTGACCCCGCTGGCCGGGCGCGTGCTGGTGAACGGCTGGCCCACGGGCGTCGCCGTCGCGCCGGCCCAGCATCACGGCGGGCCGTACCCGGCCACCACCTCCACGTCCACCTCGGTCGGCGGGACCGCCATCGAGCGGTGGCTGCGGCCGGTCGCCTACCAGAACGCTCCCGCGGCGCTGCTGCCCGTGGAGCTGCGGGACGAGAACGAGCTGGGGCTGCCTCGCCGGTTCAACGGGCGCCTGGAGCGGTAGCGCTCCGCGCGGGCGTCGTCGGGGTGCGGCGGGACTGTCGGGTACGAGTCCGCGGTGGCTCGTCGCGCCCACGCGGCGGAGCCGCACCCCGATGCAGGCCCGCGCCCATAGGTATCTCGGCTCCCCTGCGATGATGAGGCAATGGACGTCTCCCTTCCCGAACTGCCCTTCCCTCTTCGTACTTACGGGCCCGACGGGCACTGGTCCCACGAGGGCGGGGTGCTCACCGGGTGGGCCGGGGCCCGGCAGGACCGGTTCGTGCCGCCCACCGGGGACGGGGTCGACCCCGCCGCCGACGCGCCCCGGCTGCTGGGGGCGCCGGAAGGGGACTTCCAGCTCATCGCACGCGTCACCGTCGGGTTCAACTGGGCCTTCGACGCGGGGGCGTTGTACGTCCACGTCGGTGAGCGGGCCTGGGCCAAGCTGTGTCTGGAGTACTCCCCGGACGTGGCCACCGTCTGCACGGTGGTCACCCGGGGACACTCCGACGACGCCAACTCCTTCACTGTGGAAGGGAGTTCGGTCTGGCTCCGGGTGAGCAGGACCGGCCGTGCCTTCGCCTTCCACGCCTCCCGGGACGGCAGACGGTGGACCTTCGTCCGCCTGTTCACGCTGGGCGAGGAGAAGGAGACCGGCGCGGCCCTGATCGGCTTCATGACGCAGTCGCCGATGGGCGAGGGGTGCGTCGTGACGTACGACCATCTCGAGTTCAGGACCGAATGGCCGGACGACCTGCGCGACGGAAGCTAGCCGGCCGGAACCGGCGCACGGGCCCTCTCGTCCTGTCTTGCATGATCGGAGATCGCGTCATGGGCCACCGGGTGATCCGCACCGCCGTTCCCGCCGAGGTGGAGAGGGTCGCCGCGCTGCACGCGCGCGCCCGGGCCACGTACTACCCCGACGGGATCCCGCAGGACGGCACCGACTGGCTCGCCGCCTGGCGCACGGCCATCGAGCGGCCCGACGGCCATGTGCTGTGCGTCGTCGAGCAGGGACGGCTCGTCGGCCTCGCGTCCTTCCGCACGCCGGAGGGCGCACCCGTGCACACGGTCAAGTTGTTCCAGTTCCACGTCGACCCCGACCACTGGCGTTCGGGGATCGGCACGGACCTGCACACGGCCTGCGTCGAGCAGTGGCGGGCGGACGGGCGGCGCACGGCCGTGCTCGACGTGCACGTCGACAACGGGCGGGCCCAGGCCTTCTACGCCCGGCAGGGCTGGAGCCCGGACCCGGAGAACCCGTCCGGCGAGGGCGAGCACCACCTCTGGCTGAGGTACGCGGTGGCCGGAGAGCGACCGAGGAGCGATCGGGGGACGACCGGGGAATGAAACGTCCTGCTTGAACGTTCATGCACTCGCCGGAGGGAACCTCCGTGCGGATCTCCCGCAGGGGAGCTCCGTACCAGCCGCACGACCTGGAGAGAGCCGAGACATGCGCGTCGAGATCTGGAGCGACATCGCCTGCCCCTGGTGCTACGTGGGCAAGGCCCGCTTCGAGAAGGCGCTCGAGGCCTTCCCGCACCGTGACCAGGTCGAGGTGGTGCACCGTTCCTTCGAGCTGGACCCGGGCCGCGCCAAGGGTGACGTCCAGCCCGTACTGGCCATGCTCACCAAGAAGTACGGGATGAGCGAGGCACAGGCGCAGTCCGGCGAGGAGAACCTGGGTGCCCAGGCCGCCGCCGAGGGCCTCGACTACCGCACCCGGGACCGCGACCACGGCAACACCTTCGACATGCACCGGCTGCTGCACTTCGCCAAGGAGCACGGCCGGCAGGACGAGCTGATCCAGATCCTCTACCGGGCGAACTTCGCCGAGCAGCGGTCCGTCTTCGCCGAGGGCGACGAGCGGCTCGTGGAACTGGCCGCCGAGGCCGGTCTGGACGCCGAGGCCGCCCGCGAGGTCCTCGCCGACCCCGCCCGCTACGCCGACGAGGTCCGCGCCGACGAGCGCGAGGCCGCTCAGCTCGGCGCGAACGGTGTGCCCTTCTTCGTCCTCGACCGCGCCTTCGGCGTCTCCGGGGCCCAGCCCGCCGAGGTCTTCACCCAGGCCCTCAACCAGGCCTGGGGCGCCCGCTCCCCGCTGCAGCTGATCGACGACGGCGGTGCGCAGACCTGCGGTCCGGACGGGTGCGCGGTCCCGCAGCACTGAAAAACCGCAGGTGGGAGCCGATCTATAAGTTCTCCTTAGCGGAATCACGTAAAAATCGGCAATGGACGAGGGGTTCCCGGGGACCCACAGTGGACCCATGGAGACCTTCGAGAGCCTCGTCCGCGCCGAGTTCACCCCGAAGACCACATACCTGAACACGGCGAGCAACGGTCTGCTGCCGGCCCGTACCGTCGCCGCCCTGCACGAGGCGGCGGTACTGCGCGCCGAGGGCAGGCCGCTCACCCCGCTGCACGAGGACGTGGAGGCCTGCCGGGCCGCGTACGCCCGGCTGGCCGGAGTCCCGGTCACCCGGGTGGCGCTGGGCGCCTCGGTCGCCGCGCACACCGGCGTGATCGCCGCCTCGCTCCCCCCGGGCGCGGAGGTGCTCACCGCCGAGGACGACTTCACCTCCGTGCTCAACCCGTTCCACGTCCGCGGGGACCTCAAGGTCCGCGCCGTCCCGCTGGAGCGGATCGCCGAGTCCGTCCGCCCCGGCACGGCGCTGGTCGCGGTGAGCGCCGCCCAGTCCGCCGACGGCCGGATCGCCGACCTCCCCGCCCTGCGCGAGGCGGCCAGGACGCACGGCGCACGCACCTACGTCGACTTCTCGCAGTCGGCCGGCTGGCTTCCCACGGACGCCGACGCCCACGACTTCTCCGCCGCCGTCTCCTTCAAGTGGCTGCTCGGCCCGCACGGTGCGGCCTTCCTGGTGGTCCCGGAGGACTTCGGCGGGCTGTCACCGGTCCTCGCGGGATGGGTCGCCGGCGAGGAGCCCTGGGACAGCTGTTACGGCCCGGTGGCCGAACTCGCCCACTCGGCACGGCGGTTCGACCTGACCCACGCCCTGTTCACCTACGCGGGACTGCGCCGCTCCCTCGAACTGGTGGAGGAACTCGGCGTGCGGGCGATCGGCGCCCACGACCTCTCCCTCGCCGACCGCTTCCGCACCGGACTCGCCGGGCTCGGTCATCGGCCGGTCGCCGCGCCCGGCTCCGCGATCGTCTCGGTGCCGGGACTCGGCTTCCGCCAGCCCGAGCTGGCCGCCGCCGGCATCCAGGTCTCCGACCGCTCCGGCCATCTGCGGGCCTCCTTCCACCTGTTCAACACGGCGGCCGACGTCGACCGCCTGCTGAACGCCCTGTCGGCCTGAGACTCCGAACGCCCGAAAGGCCCGGACGCCCCCACCCGATCCGGGTGGGGG